>CAYVJO010000273.1:0-4723 GCA_964451735.1 uncultured Hyphomicrobiaceae bacterium
TATTCGATTGGATCCTCGACGGTGAAGGTCTTGCGCTGGGGACTGTTCAGCAAGCTGAGTGCTGTGTAAAGCGTCGTCGTCTTGCCGCTGCCGGTCGGGCCGGTGACAAGGATAATCCCGTTCGGCTCCGCGAGGATTTTCGTAAGCCTGTTGCGCATCTGGGCATTGAAGCCAAGAGCGGCGAAGTCGAGATTTACGCTGGACCGGTCCAGCAGGCGCAGGCGACGCTTTCGCCAGTCATGGTGGGCATGGTCGAGACGCGCAGATCGATTTCGCGGCCTCTCACCGTCGCCTTGATTCGGCCGTCCTGCGGGATGCGGCGTTCGGCGATATCGAGCTGAGCCATAATTTTGACCCGCGACGTGACCGCCGCTTTCAGCGAGACCGGATAGGTCTCCATAATATGGAGAACGCCGTCGATTCGCACTCGCGCGCGCAGACCGTCCTCACGCGGTTCGATATGGATGTCCGACGCCTGCATCTCAGCGGCGCGTTCAATCAGGTCGTGAACGAGCCGGATGATCGGGGCTTCGCTCGCAAGATCCTCCAGACGGCGCACATCTTCATCGCCGCTTTCATCCTCGCCACCGTTGGGATAGGCCGCATTGGCTTTCGTACTCTGTGCGCCGTATAGTTCGGCGATGCCCTTGGCTGCCTCCGCCTGCGAGATAATCGCCGGGTCGATCTGCCGGCCGAGCAGGAAAGAAATTGCTGAAAGCGCATCCAGATTGAACGGATCGGCCATGGCAAGTAAAACGCGCTCACCATCGTCGGCAATGGGGATCATCCTGGCTGCGCTGAGAAAGGCGCTCTGCAATTCGTTGGGAAAAAGGGCCGTCATGGGGAGGTCGGCGGTGCTGACGAGGCGTAGTCCCAGAAACTGCGCCAGCAGCTTTGCCAGATCCGCTTCCGCGATCAAGCCCAGCCTCGTGAGCACCAGATCGAAGCGTTCGCCGGATTGCTGTTGTGCCCGGACGGCGCGCTTGACGGCCAACTCGCCCAGAATGTCTTTTCCGATAAGGAAAGCGCCGAACTTCTCGACGAACCGTTCGCTTCGCGGATCGGAGATCGTATCTCCTGTTGGTGGCTCCGTACGTTTCATTGAGCGTGTAAAGCAAGATTGAAGGAAATCATTATGTCAATGCTAATGGATATTGTAACTTGACGATAGCCATAACAATCTTTCTCTAAGTCATGAATGACATGGATCGTGAACAGTACTTTAGTCTCAAAAAGCATTCGCGATTATAGGACCAAAGTCTGATTAAATCATGGTATCACAACTATAGTTAAAGCATGGAAAGCTCGCTACCAGACCTGTTTCGGCGTTTTTTTAGCTGGTGGAAAAGCGAACTGACCGCCCTCCTGCCAGGCAACGCTTTCTCCAGCCGTAACACCGCGCCGCGCCGGTTCGTCATTGCGATTGATGGGCCGCGCCGCCGCCTGCTTCTGGAAAGGGGCGCAAGGACAGAGCAGCTTGCAGAGAGCGACGAAGAAGGGCTCGGCGATTTCATGCGTTTCATCGAGGAAAAGCCGCATCTGCCTGTTGGCATCCGCCTTGCCGCCCGGGACTGTTTTGCACGTATCGTCGAACTGCCCGCGCGTGCTGAAAGCAACTTCGGCCGCATCCTTCAACTCGACATGGAGCGCACGACACCCTTCCGTTCCGCGGATGTGTTGACGGCCCATCATACAGCGCCTGACATCCCTGCCTCCGCGGGCAAGCGCGCCGTTAAGCATCTGATCGTGAAACGGAAATCCATCGAACCGCTTTTTCAGGAAATGCGAATGATCGGCATCGAACCAGCATTCGCCGATTGCTGGGAAGGGGACGGCTCCAAGCCGGCTCAGGTCGATTTTCTTCTCCAGCCCGGAAGCACCCGACAGCCTCGGGGTCCGCAAGCAGCACAGGTCCTTGCCGGATTGGCGATCGTACTGGCCATTTCCGCAGCGGGCATCTGGACCTATCGCCATCAAAGCACGCTTGAAGCGCTGGAGCGCCGGACACAGATGGCGCGGGCGGAGGCCGATACCGTAAGGCGAGCTGTGGCAGCATCGCAGACCGCGTCGGCCCAACTCGAAGCCATGACCGAGTTGATGCGCAATCGCCTCCCCGTCGTGCGGATCATCGAGGAACTCACGGTGCTGATCCCGGATGACGCCTGGGTATCGGATTTACGGATCGACGGCGAGACCATCGAGTTGAGCGGATTCGCACGATCCGCAGCCGCTCTCGTTCCAATCATGGAAAACTCGCCCTTGTTTCGGGAAGCAGGCTTCATGGCGCCGGTCATTTTCGACAATGCGGAAGGGAAGGAACGTTTCAGCCTGCGTGTGAGGCTCAATGGAAGTGCGGTGCCGGCGGATCTCCAGGGGGCGAGCGCATCGCCGAAAGCCGAGGCGGACCTGTGAGCGCCATAGCCAACCCCATGCTGCAGCGTCTGGCAGCCATCGGCATTTTACTGACGCTCTCCGCGCTCGCCTTTGCCGCGCTGGTCGTGCCTGCCGCCGATCATTTCGAAACTCTGCGCGCCTCGATCACGCGCGAACGTGAGCTGATCGGGCGTTTCGAGGCATATACGGCGAATAAGGACGCAGCGGCAGAGTGGGTAGAGCGCTCGGAGGCCGCAATGCGCAGCGGTATCTTCCTGGGAGGAGCCACCGACGCGCTTCGATCGGCGAATTTGCAGGCAATCCTTACGTCTATAGCGCAGAAACATGGTGCGCGCCTGTCGTCGACGCGGGCGATACCGGAAGAGGACGCGGGCGGATTGCGCCTCATCGGCGTACAGGCCGAACTCGAAGCGGATCTACGCCAGCTTCAATCCATGCTGTTGGATTTCGAGACGCATCGGCCATTCCTGCTTATCCGCTCAATTCAGCTATCTCCCGTGGCCGGCGGCAGAGCCGGCGATAACGCATTGAAGATTCGCTTCGCCGTATCGGGCGTTTCAACACAAAGCGAGGCTTCACGGCCATGACGCGAAGACGTATCGCGCATTCACGCAATCGGTCTCCAATGCTTGTAGCCGCAGTTGTCTGTGTGGCCTTTTTGCTGCTGAATTGGCATTTTGCAACCATGGAGATCGATCGCTCACCAATCGCGCCGGACTCTGACGTAGCCGGATCGCCCTTTGATCCCGCTGAGGGACCGTCCGATGGGAGCGTGGGAGAGCAAAAACTGGCTTTCTATCCCCAAACACTGGCACGACCGCTTTTCCGTGCGGACCGGCGTCTTCCCGTTGAACCCGAGATAACGAACACTGAGCCGGTTGAACAGGCGGCTAGCCCAAAGCGGTCATCCCCCCTGCTGGGAGATCTCGAACTTGTAGGCATCATGCTTCAAGGCAGCGGCGGCGGCCGTGCGCTCATCCGGGCGGGAGGGGTAGCGTCCGGGACATGGATAGAGATCGGCCACACGCTGGATGGGTGGCGGCTCATCGAGGTGGAGCCCGGCAGCATCGTGTTCGAGTCGGATGGGGAGAAACGGCGGCTCACGCTCTTTCCGTCCCGAATGGCTCCTGGCCAGAAAGAAGAAGGCGCACAGCCGGAAACCGATTAATGCACGATCATGTTGTATGGCGCATAGGATTTGGCGGCTGCAAAAATCCTGCTGGACGTGAGTGCTGGGGTAAGCACCACGGCAACAATAGCGCCGCGCCCTTTTCCACGCATTCGCTTCAGACGGGCGCTCCGCCGCGCTTGACGGCGCCATAATAGGCCCAAACGAGCCGGGCCGCCGCGGAGCGATGGGGCCGCCAGCCTTGCGAGCGCGCATAGAGCGCTTTCTCTCCCGGGCGTTCATCGAGGCCAAACCCCAGCCGCACCCCCTCCTTCAAAGCGAGATCGCCCGCGGGAAAAACATCGGAATGACCATGGGCGAAGAGCAGATATACCTCTGCCGTCCAGCGGCCGATACCCTTGATCGCGCTCAAATGGGCTATGGCGTCTTCTGCGTCGCGCGTGGTAAGACCGTCAAGATCGAGATCTCCGTCAAGAAGAGCGGACGCAATGGCGCGCAAGGTCCGGATTTTTGGCGTGGACAACCCGACGCCCTTCAGCGCAGCATCATCCACCGCCATCAGGCGGTCCGCCGACATCACGCCAAGTGCGGCCTCGGTCCGGGCGAATATTGCTTTGCCCGCGGCGGTCGATATCTGCTGCGATATGATCGTCTGGGCGAGCCCGCCAAAACCGGGATCGGCGCGGCGGAGCGGCACGTCTCCTGCAACAGCCCATAGCGCACCGAATAGCGGCTCGACGATTGTAAGCGCCGCCAGATGGGCTTCCAGATCGGCTTCGGTCGCGATCGAAGCGGGAAGCGCCCCATCGTCTTTTGACGAATTTAGCCCCCGCTTGGCCGCCATGACAAATCGTTCCTCTATGCCCGTTCAGCGATCATGAGCGCAAAGGCATAGGCTAGCGCGACTTCCTTCAGCCGGTCGAATCGTCCGGATGCACCGCCATGCCCTGCATCCATGTTCGTCCGCAGGAGCAGGAGATTGTCATCGGTCTTGAGCGCGCGCAGCTTTGCCACCCATTTTGCCGGCTCCCAGTAGGTGACGCGCGGATCGGTCAGGCCAGCCAATGCGAGAATATGAGGATAGGCCTTGGGTGCTACATTGTCATAGGGCGAGTATCCGGCGATCGTCAGATAGTCCTCTCGGCTCGTAATCGGGTTACCCCATTCCGGCCATTCGGGGGGCGTGAGCGGCAAGGCGCC
>CAYVJO010000274.1:0-1325 GCA_964451735.1 uncultured Hyphomicrobiaceae bacterium
CCAGAGCCCCGCAAACGACTGCCAGTTCGCCCGCGCCAGGCACGAAATGGACCTGAAGGTAATCGGAAAACATCTTGTTGCCGACCAAATAGGCTATGACCCCAAAGGTTGCTGCGGCGATCATGACCGGAACGATGGCAAGGCCGTCCAGTCCATCCGTTAAATTGACGGCGTTGCCCGCTCCCGCGATCACGAAAATCCCGAAAATCAGAAAAAGCAGACCGAGATCGACGAGCACATTCTTGAAAAACGGCAGGGCGAGCGAGGTCGAAAGCTCCGGCGACATGATCAGCATGATCGAATAGGTGGCAACACCCGCTATAGCCACTTCCAGGCCCAAGCGGATGCGTCCTGGAAAGCCGGCGCTGGAGCGTTTGGTAACCTTCAGATAATCATCGTAAAAGCCGATCAGCCCATAGGCAAATGTCACTGCCAGCACAACCCAGACCAGCTTGTTCGATAGATTGGCCCACAGGATCGTTGCAACGCCAACGCCAAGCAGGATCATCAAGCCACCCATGGTGGGCGTACCCGCCTTGCTGAGATGGGATTGCGGACCGTCGGCGCGGATCGGCTGGCCCTTACCCTGATGCAGGCGCAACTGGTTAATCAGCGCTGGGCCGAACATGAACACGACGAGCAATGCCGTCATGATCGCCCCGCCCGTGCGGAAAGTGATGTAGCGGAAAACGTTGAAGACTTGCGCCTGGTCACCCAAGACGCTGAGCAGATAAAGCATCCTCCTGCCTTTCCGTTTTTATACCGCCGCGGTCCGCTCCGGCTGCGCGCGCTCTGAATACCTTTGTTTGACCGCCTCGACAAGCGCGCCCATCTGGCTGCCTAGCGATCCTTTGACCATCACCGCATCACCGGGGAGAAGCGCGGCAAGCAGAGTGTCCGCAAGATGGGTGGAATCGGCGGCCCAAGCGCCGCGTTTTTCCTCTGGCAAGGCCTCGAAAAGGGCGCTCATATGCTGGCCACAGCAGTAGACCTTATCGATGCCGGCATTCACGATGCCGCTTGCCATATCGCGGTGCAGCGCGTCCGCCTGGGGACCCAGTTCCAGCATGTCGCCTAGGACCGCGATCAGACGGTGGGCAGAGGGCGCCGAGGCGAGCACGGCGAAAGCAGCGCGCATGGAGGCCGGGTTGGCGTTGTAACTTTCATCAATGAGACGGAACTGGCCGCCGGAAATTGAGTGAAACGTTTGCGCCCCTCTTCCCGCAGGCGCTCCGAAATCAGCCAGCGCCGGCGCGGCGCGCTGGATATCGCCGCCAGCCAGATGCACCGCCGCGAGCGCCGCCAGCGAATTCATTGCCAGATGT
>CAYVJO010000274.1:1335-4716 GCA_964451735.1 uncultured Hyphomicrobiaceae bacterium
CAGATGTTCTCCCGGCGCGCCGATCCGGTAGCCGATGCGCTGCCCGAAGCAGTCGGCTTCGATAAGCGATCCGCCCTCTGAGAGGGAAAGCGTCAGAAGACGCGCATCGCATTCCTCGGAAGCACCGAAGCCCGCGATCCGTTCCGCGCGCCGTTCACAAGCACGCTGGGACAGCAACCCGAAAAATTGGTTGTCGCGGTTGAGAACCGCAGCGCCACCGGCTGCGCCAAAGCCATCGAAGATCTCAGCCTTCGCTTCGGCAATCTCCTCGACACTGTTGAAAAACGCGATATGGACAGGGGCGACAGTAGTGATGATTGCCACATGCGGTCCCACGAGGCGCGTCAGCGGCGTGATTTCCCCCGCATGGTTCATGCCGATCTCGAACACGGCGTAATCGGCATCGCGCGGCAGGCGGGCGAGCGAGAGCGGCACGCCCCAGTGATTGTTATAGGATTTGTCCGAGGCATGCACACGGCCGAGCTTGCCGAGCATAAGCCGCAACATCTCTTTCGTGCCGGTCTTGCCGACGCTGCCCGTAACAGCAATGATTTTAGCGCGGCTACGCTGGCGGGCCGCTCGCGCAAGCTCGGCCATCGCCTCAAGCGTATCGGGAACACGGATCAGAGGCCCAGCTTGGGAGCCGTCGTAGTTGTCGCGCACCACGGCACAAGCAGCTCCGGCCTCAAAGGCTTTGTCTATATGTGCGTGACCGTCTGTCCGATCGCCTTTGATCGCGAAGAACATATCACCGCTTTCAAGAGTCCTCGTATCGATGGAGACGCCCATGGCAGCACGCGGCGATCCGCCTTTTATACAGTGGCTGAGCGCGCTGGCGATCTCGTCGGCTGTCCAAAGCGGCAGCGTCATGCCTCGGTCTCTCCTTTTGCACCGATCAGCGCGGCTACGGTCCCGTGATCGGAATACGCAATGACGGTATCACCGACAATCTGTCCGGTTTCATGGCCTTTTCCAGCGATCAACAGCACGTCCCCTGTCTGCATGGCCTCGATTGCGGCGGCTATCGCCATGGCGCGGTCGCCGATTTCCAGGGCACCGGGCGCGGCGGCCAGAATTTCGGCGCGAATGGTGGCAGCATCCTCGGAGCGCGGATTGTCGTCCGTGACATAGACGCAATCGGCAAGCCGCGCGGCGATCCCACCCATTTCGGGGCGTTTACCCTTGTCGCGGTCGCCCCCGCAGCCAAAGACGACATGCAGCTTGCCGGTAACATAGGGGCGAAGCGCGGCGATAGCGTTTTCGAGCGCTGCCGGAGTATGGGCGTAATCGATGAAGACCGGACCGCCCTTGGCGGCATGGCCGGCCAACTCCAGCCGCCCCTTCGCTCCGCGTAGATTTTCCGCCGCTGCGAAGGCTCGATCTGGATCGACGCCTGTGGCGATGGCGAGACCGAGCGTCACTAGAACATTGGCGGCCTGGAAATCCCCCGCCAGCGGCAATTTGATCTCTCGCGCCAAGCCCTCATGACGAACACGAAGCCTCTGGCCGAAACCGTTGCGCTCGCTCGCTTCGAGCCGCAGTGTTTCGCCCCTACGTCCCACGGTTACGACAGTCAGACCCCGTCGGAGGGCGATTTCCGCCGCGCGAACTCCCGCCTCGCTGTCGATATCGACCACCGCAGGCTGGCCTGGCTCAAGCAACTCGGTGAAAAGCCGCATTTTCGCGGCGAAATAATCAGCAAAATCGGGGTGAAAATCGAGATGATCACGCGAGATGTTGGTGAAAGCGCCCGCTGTCAGCCTCACGCCGTCGAGCCGGTATTGCGCAAGGCCGTGGCTTGACGCCTCGAAAGCGAGATGGGTTGCGCCGCACTGGGTCAGATCGGCGATTTCCGCATGGAGGGCGACAGGGTCTGGCGTTGTGTGGGCGAGCGGGCGCTCCTGGCCCTCGAACATGACGCCCGTCGTGCCGAGGCTGGCCGCGGCGCGTCCGGACGCGGTCCATATCTGGCGGAGAAAGGAAGCAACGGACGTCTTGCCGTTGGTCCCGGTCACGGCCGCTACAGTTCCGGGCTGCCTGCCGTAGAACAGCGCCGCCATTTGCGCGAGCCTTTGTCTGGGATTGGCAACGCGTATAACGGGAAAGCCGTCCGGCAGATCGGCGGCAACTCCTTGCTCTATCAGAATCGCGGCTGCTCCGTGCCGCAGCGCGTCGGCGATGAAGCGAGCGCCATCCGTCTTGCTGCCATTCAGCGCAGCGAATAGATACCCCGGCTTCACATCACGGCTATCCGCCGTAAGGCCGGTGATTGCAATCGAGTCCGAAGCAAGAGAATGCGCAGCAGGACTGCAAAGATGTTCGAGGCTGATGATGTGTGTCATGGGTCGCGCTGAAGCGTCCCACTCCGCAAAGGGACACCAAATAAAGATATAAGCACCATTGTGAAAAGTGGCCTGCCCGGTTTTCGCGAAGAATGATGCGTCAAGAAAACTCCGAGCATGCTTCCATTGCTTGCCAATGACATCATGCTTGGATCGACGGTTAATAAGAGGCTTGGCGCGCTTCGTCAAATCTCCTCGACGGCGCGATCCCCAACATCGGAGCGATCCGCTGGATCAGGAGGCCAGCCGTGGGCGCGGCATTATGGCCTGCTTCAGTGCGCGCGCCCGGCTTTTCCGGCTTTGGCTCATCGATGACAACAAGCACCAGATAATGCGGGTCGTCCATCGGAAATGCACCGACGAAGCTAGTAATCACCTTGTCGTCATTATATCCGCCTTTGGCCGGTTTCCAGGCCGTTCCGGTCTTGCCGCCCACTCGGTACCCGTCGACCTTCGCCTGCCGGCCCGTACCGCTTTCGACCGTCTTCCAGAACAGATCGCGCATGATGGCGCTCGTCGTCTCGCTGATCACGCGCTCGCCAGGACCTGCTTCCTCGCGCGTTCTGGGCAGGAAACTGGGCGTAATCTTGAAGCCTCCATTGATGAGCGCCGCCGATGCGACCGCGAAGGCGAATGGCGGCACGGAAATTCCATGCCCATAGGCGATGGTCATGGTGTTGACATCGCGCCAGACACCGGGATAAAGCGCGCCGGCCGTCGGCCCGATTTCGGTGGAGACAGGAGACAATAACCCCAGCTTGGCCAGAAACGCTTTCTGCCTATCGCCGCCCGCCGCAAGCGCAAGCCGCGCCGCGCCTGTATTGGAGGAGTGCGTGAAAATCTCCTCGACCGTGTAGTAGCGCGTCTTCGCATGGCGGTCGTTGAGCGTAAAGCGCCCCATTTGGATTGGGGTCAGCACGTCGATCCGTTCATCCATGCGCGCTAGGCCCTCGTCGAGCGCGAGCGCGACTGCAAAGGCCTTGAACACCGATCCAAGCTCGTAGGCGTCATAGTAGAAACGATTATGACGCCCCTCGAC
>CAYVJO010000275.1:0-4715 GCA_964451735.1 uncultured Hyphomicrobiaceae bacterium
CCAACTTCTTCGCTGCAGCCGGATATGAGCCGGATTAAACCGAAAACGCTCTAGGGCACGATCAGAACAAGGGGACACCGGTTATTCTGAAAATCGCGCGCAAACAAGTAAAATGAGTCAGAATTATTTCTATTTAAACTAATTGATGTCTATACTTTCTATCTCAACAGATTTTCCGCGACCTTAGCCATTCCTATTCAAATAGAACGAAGATTTATATATCTGGTATGTGTGAATTAATTGACGTGAGGGTGCTTATATTCTTATCTATGCAAAAACACAAAGGCCGACGTTCATTTACGCGCGCGTTTCGCTTGCGCGCATTCATCTAATAACTGAAATTGAATCGAGAGAGAGTGGTGACTGGAAGCGGTCAAACCGTTCCGGCGGCTCCGATAGAGGCCTTTCCTCGCGGTACGGTAAGATGGGTATCTTGGGGTGCCATGACGTTTTTGAAGAATTGGAAAGTGTTTTCAATATGATCGCGAATGGCGCGGGACAGAAGAGCGCCGTCGCGCTGTTCGAATGCGACCATGATGTCTTCGTGTTCGATCAACGCCTCTGCCAAGCGGGACTCCGGTATCGGGACGGAAAGTCTCGCGCGACGCACTCGGCTCGATACGCTGCGCATAACAGCGACGAGGTTTCGGTTTTGTGATGCCGCCTGTATCCGCTCATGAAACGCTTCGTTTGCCGAGGTAAATCCTTTCAGATCGCTTCGCGCGTGATAAGCCACGAGCTTGTCTTGCAATCTGCGCAATTCGTCGATTTCATCCTGACCAAGCCTTTGGCACGCCAATTCCCCAGCCAACGCTTCAAGCCGCCCGTAGATGGGAAAAGCTTCACTGAGATCCTCAAGAGTTAATGGTTTCACAATCGCACCGCGATTGTGGTTAAGGACAACGAGACCTTCATAAGCGAGAACCTTCAGGGCTTCCCGAAGAGGCGTCCGAGAAACACTGAACCTTTCACAAAGCTCTTTTTCGGGGATTTTGGCGCCTGATTTCAATTCGCCTGCAATAATGTAGTCCCGCAAGCGGGATAAAAGCTCATCATGAAGCTGTCTTCTCGAAATGAGACTTGCTTCTGGACCGTCTTCATCGGAGAAGAAAACAGGCGCCGGCTCAGCTTTTCTCATTGCGTGTGATCCATCTTTCGACTTCCGTTGCACGTAAACCGTCCCGCAGCGTAACATTAAGTTTACGCAATGCTGCAAGCGGCGATTTATTTACATTTCAAAAGATTAAAGAACGGATCGTTTTAATAAAATTACAAATTATGATACTGCCAAAAAAAAGGACTCTTGAAAAGACAAAAAAACAGCATTTTATGTCATAATTTAAGCTAAAAATTACAAAAAAGTTATTATCGAAAAATTTAAGGAATTTTGACAAAAATGCAAAAAACTATAGGGAGACGAAATGTTATTACGTTAATGCAAATTATTTTTCGCCCGTTTAACATGCAAAAAGCGTAAATTTACAGATTGTGTGTATTGAGGATTTCCGAAGTCGCACCTGCGATGATTAATCTTGGTATAGGAATACGTTGCATCCCGCAAGACCCAATATTTCTATTTTAGACGGAATTGTTTGGGAGTCCTATCCGGTTAACGTGATAAGTGTTTCTGTTTCATGGCCTCAGCAGGCCTATGAATAGCTCGGCATATGCTGGAGAAGTTTTTTAGGCGGGTTTTGAGTTTTGCGCCGACGATGAATGCGCTATGCAGGGTTGTGATGCTAGAGCCTGATCCGTTCTGATGGAGGCAGAACCGGTCTCTAACCTTCTGTTTTGATGTAATCTTTTTGCAAACCCGGTTTCCACTTTTGAGGATTTCGCTCTAGCGAAGCCGGTTTTGCGGAGCGATCATATCGCCCTTGCCCGACTCGACGACATTATGGAGGCCGCGCGTTATAGGGGCTACGCTGTAAACTTTTTCCGTCCCGGCGGCTTCCAGGCCCACTCCCGTCTTATTGAGAGCGGCTGCCTCCCGAGACTGAGACAAGCTTAGAGCTGCGTCCGGTTCACGCAGGTCTGCATTCGACTCTGACTGCTGCTGTCGTTCGCCCGTCTCCTCAGCCTTGCTTGCTATCGCTTGCGAGGTCAGCTCCCTTACCGGCTGTGAGGACATCAAAGCTGAAGAGCCTGCGTCGGCAGGAGGAGCGTCAGACGATGGCTGAACGTTGGACTGGGGAGCAAAACCCTGCGTGGTTTCTGGACGCGGTGTTTGTTCCGGCTCCGTATACGACGCGACGCGGGCCGCCGAGGCTGCGTTCTGTATTGATGGCGCATTTGCGGTGACAACGCCCGCCGCGAACGGATCGAATGGCTCAACAGGAATTCGGCGGTAGGCTGGACAGTTTTGTCTTGGATCAGGGGTTGCCGTATGTCCCATAAATTCGGCATTTACGAGGTATTGCTTGGAACAGACAGCAACAACGGGAGGCTTGCGCGTCAATTCGAAATCGTCATAACCGACCTTGAGTGTCTTCCAGAAGCCGTGCCATTGACTTTTCCTGTGACGCTTCATGTTCTCTTCGGTCATGCGAAACGGAAAAGCGTGCACATGGAACTTGCTCTGACCGCCCCGGAACGCCTCGCGTGCAAGTCCGTAGATTTCCTCAATGAGGGCATCTGTCATGGCGAAACACCCGGCGGAACGACAGTCGCCATGGACCATCAGAGCGCCGCCGGTGCGGCCATTCGCCTTGTCATATGCGTTGGGATATCCAAGGTTGAAAGCAAGATGAAACTGGCTGTTCGGATTCATCTGGCCGGGAGTAACGGTGTAAAAACCCTCTGGCGCTTGTTTGTCGCCTTCCCGGACTTTTGGTCCCAGATCGCCCGACCACGTACAGATCGGGTATGTTTTAAAAAGATGATATCTACCGTCGGATTTTTCTTTCCAGACTTCGAGCTGTGATTCTTCCTTGAAAATACGCACAAAAATCGGTGCTTCCTGAGTCATACCGCTTTTGGCGAGGAGCACCTGCGTTTCGGCGGGCAGCTGCTTGAGCGCGGGGACAATGTTGCCGCCGCCGCCGGGAAGACATCCGGACAAAAGCGTCGCGAGCGCCGCAATACACGTGAGACGGACTATACTCTTATTCGACATAATCTGTGCCCCTTGCACGAGCCGAGAAGATCCGCTTTTCGTGTTGAGATATCGTTAAACACAGCGCATAACAGGCTTCAATCACATGATTCGCAAGCGAAATAATTGCTTCGGGGAAAAGGGCTACAATTGGGCGTAAGGCGATTTTTAGCCTTTGTATGGGTCGCCGGAACAGGGCGAGCCGCAAAAAATCGGCCAGCATATTGACAAACCTTGCCTTTTCGCTGGAGCGGATCACATAGCCCGGCCCATAGCCAGGAATTTATCGTGCCTAGCTTTTCGAATGTCTTCCCCTGATACTCCGTCGAACTCCCTCAGTGCGCGCTCCAGCATATTGCTAGTAAGACGCATGATTGCGGTTTTATCGCGATGAGCACCGCCCAGCGGCTCGCTGATGATCACATCGATGATACCCATCTGCAAAAGATCCTGCGCCGTGATCTTCATATTGGTGGCCGCATCCTGGGCGCGGGCCGAGTCCCGCCATAGGATCGACGCCGCAGCTTCCGGTGAAGCGACGGTATAAATCGAGTGTTCGAGCATCAGAACTTTATTCGCTGTCGCGATCGCGACAGCGCCGCCTGAACCGCCTTCGCCAATCACCAGGGTAATCAAAGGTACCTGAACGGAGAGGCAGCAATCGATCGAACGGGCGATCGCCTCGGCTTGGCCGCGCTCTTCCGCCCCAATTCCAGGATATGCGCCTGCCGTATCGACGAAAGTGATGACCGGCAGTCCGAATTTATCGGCCAGGCGCATCAGCCGAACGGCTTTCCTGTACCCTTCCGGGCGCGCCATACCAAAATTGTGATCGAGGCGGGTTTGCGTGTCGCTGCCTTTCTCATGGCCGATAATGACAACAGATCGTCCACGAAAACGACCAACGCCTCCAATAATGGCTTTATCCTCGGCGTAGTAGCGGTCGCCAGCAAGGGCAACGAAATCTTCGATAAGTATGCTGATGTATTCGAGACAGTGAGGACGATCGGGGTGTCTTGCTATTTGCGTTTTCTGCCACGGAGAGAGCTTGGAATATGTCTCTTCAAGCGCCGTTTTGGCTTTTGCTTCGAGAAGCTTAACCTCTTCTTCGATCGAGACGGAGCTATCCTCGTTTTTCAACGATTTCAGCTCTTCGATTTTATTTTCCAGCTCTGCTATCGGTTTTTCAAAATCTAGATAAGTGCGTATCATATTAGAATTCACGCGGGATGTTTCATAACGGGAAACGCGGGTGTGTATGCATTTTGACGGTAAAGCCAAAGGTAGCGCAGCGCATTGACGCGCAGTCCGTAACGCTAGCGAGCATGAGTATCGGAAAGCGTTATCTTTTCAACAGAAAAGACCAGGATCGGCGTCAACCGCCCCCGAAAGCCGTAATGAACAGCCGTCTGCGAAGCGTCAGGCGGCCACAACCGCTTGCCGGCGGATTTTCGTTCGAGGTTGAAAGGTTCGAGCTTCGATGTAATCCATAACGTGGCCGGCAATGTCAATGTATTCACCAAACGCGGCGGTGACTTCAACGAAGCCCGGCTGCTCACCGGCAGTTACAATACCTACGACGCTAGCTTGATCACCGGGCGGCAATCGGGCGGCTTTTCCC
>CAYVJO010000276.1:0-4672 GCA_964451735.1 uncultured Hyphomicrobiaceae bacterium
AACGCATGTTCGACCCATGGCTCATACTCATTTTCGGCGTTGTCGGCTATGTCTTGCGCAAGCTCGACTATCCTATGGCTCCGCTCGTGCTCGCTATTGTCCTCGGGCCGCTTGCCGAACGTTCGTTCCGCCAGACCATGATCGCCGATCAAGGCGATTGGAGCGTGTTTTTTACACGCCCCTTGAGCGCGACGGTCATGCTCATGGCGATTGCGCTATTTGCCTATCCGCTTTTCCTGATGTGGCGGCGCCGCTCAACGGTGTCATGATAGGGGATGGGATAGGGTCAGGGCGCGCGCCGAAACTGTTACCGAAATGCTACTCTGCGTCACGCAAGATTACTTATAAGCACCTTCCCAGGTCATTGAGGCCAGCCATTCGCGCTCAAAATATTTCCATAATATAGCAAATTCCTCATAGATTACCGCGTGATGCCACAGTTCGGGCATAATCGCTCGCCAATATCCACTCGCGTTACTTGAGATATACAACACAGAGTTTGACCGGGGGGCAGTAGAAAGGTCCGGGCTGGGGGAGTTGGCCCGGGCCTTTTTATTTTCGGCGTTGGGCGCTGCCAATTTGTCAGCTACGAAACTTATAATAACGCTGATCAAGTCCGTTGGTCGCCAGATTAGCATTTGAGTAACGCGAGTCCAGTGTGATTTATTCGCCGAGCCAGCTTGGACGGTCAAATTGGCGAGTGCAATCGTCCAACTCTAGCTCTGCAATCACGAGTCCTTCGAAGATTCCACTGAATACGTCCACTTCCCAGCGCGCCCAATCGATTATAACAATGAAACGCCGTTTTTCGATGAGATGTCCCATGCGAAGCGTTAAGAGTTCTTCTGCGTCCTCCAACGGCACCGGGTATTCGAATTCCGAACGTGCGATTTCAGATTTCGCGCTCTTGACCGTGAGTGAAGCGCTTACGTCATTTTTTATCCGGATACGGATGGATGACGCCGGAGTGACGCTTAAATAGGCCTGACGGATCAGGCTGCTCGACCCCGCACCGCTTTCCCATCCGGGCGTAGCGACGAGAAATCGTCTTTCGATTTCAATAGCCATATTCTAACAATCGGATGTTGTGTAGCCGCATTCAATGACCCACTAACTCTATGCCTTTCTTACCGCAGACGTAAAGCTCTTCCAGCCGTGGAAGGCAGCAAAGGATTCTGACGCCTGTCCGTTTGTGTTTTCGTCGATCTAGCAGGCGCGAAGACGATCCGCCGCAAGCAGCTCTTGCCAGAACGTCCAATTGCTGCTTTTTCTCGGGCAGAGAGATCAAACAGGTTGATGCTTTATGACGACCATCCTTTCGCGCCCGAAAGAGAAGATCAAGATCATGTTACTTGAGGGCATTTCCGATACGGCGGTCGCCGCGTTCAACGCGGCGGGTTATTCAACGCTCGATCGGCGTCCGAAAGCGCTCAGTCTTCAAGAACTGCGAGATGAGTTAAACGGCGTTTCAATGCTCGGCATCCGGTCACGCACCAACCTGACCGCTGAAGCGCTAGACGGAAAGCGCTCCGTCATTGCGGTCGGGTGCTTTTCCGTTGGTACGAACCAGGTTGATCTCTGGGCGCTCCGCGATATGGGCATTCCGGTATTCAACGCGCCATTCTCCAATACGCGCAGCGTTGCCGAGTTGACCATCGCGGAAATCATTATGCTTTTTCGAGGCATCTTTCCGAGATCTGCCGGAGCGCATCGCGGCGATTGGCTGAAATCGGCATCCGGCGCGTATGAGGTTCGCGGCAAGACCCTTGGCGTCATAGGCTATGGGAATATAGGCAGCCAACTCGCCGAACTGGCTGAAGCGCTCGGAATGCGCGTTATCTTCTTTGATCCCACCGACAAGCTCAATCGCGGCAATGTCCAGCCCCTTCCCTCGCTCGACGATCTGCTCGCGGAAAGCGATGTCGTCAGCATCCATGTACCGGAAACGCCCGAAACGAAAGGCATGATCGGGGCGAACGAATTCAGAAGGATGAAAAGGGGCGGCTTCTTCATAAATAATGCGCGCGGCACCGTTTTCGACGATGAGGCACTGGCTGTAGCGCTCAAGGACGGCCATCTTGCGGGTGCGGCGATCGACGTGTTTCCAGTCGAGCCGACTGCGAATGGCGAACGTTTCGTGTCGCCTCTACAGGGATTGGACAATGTTATCCTGACGCCGCATATAGGCGGTTCTACGCAGGAAGCGCAGGAGCGAATTGGCGCTGAGGTGGCGCGCAAGCTGATCGAATATTCCGATGTTGGATCGACTTACGGCGCAGTCAATTTCCCGCAAGTGCAGCTACCGCAACGCCCGACTGGAACGCGCTTTATCCAGATGCATAAGAATATGCCCGGGGAGATCAATCGGTTGAACGCGATTTTCGCGCGGCGCGAGATCAATATTGCCGCGCAATATTTTCAAACCGATGGCGAGATCGGCTATGTGGTGCTGGATGCTGAGGGGGCGGTTCTGGACGCTCAGGCGGTTCTTAAAGAAATCAGAGGGCTGAGCGGCACGATCCGCGCTCGTATGCTTTATAGCCGGAACTGATCCTGCCGAGGCCGCAGCGCGTTTCCTTACGCTGCGCCAGCCGTGCGAATGCGCCAGCCGGAAGACAGACCTTCACCTCCCAGCATCAAGGCCCGAACCAGCGTCGCTGGGTCATTATCCAGGGCGATGCGCGGTAGAGACAGCAATTCCCGCACATGTTCCGGCCAGATTGCACCCTCAACAGCCGTCACGGCCGACTCTAAATCCAGAGACTTGGCAATCTCGACGTCCCTTGGTGTGACATTTGCCGATATCCCGCCGGGATAGGATAGTGTTCGCGGCCGCTGACCGGTTGCCTTCTCCAGGGTTTGAATGGATTGCTCTATGCTCTCGCGCGCCCTATCATATCCAAGCTCGCGCAAAGGCAGGCTTCCGCCCCCCTGACTGCCGATCGTTACCAGGCCGCTGCGCGCAAGCTCTTTCAACTCATCGCTAGAGAGCATCTCGTGGCGTGCCGCATCCATCCCGTCGAGACCATGCTTCTTTAGAGCTGCTCCGATGACCGCCACGCGGGTCTGCGGGTCATGCTGCGCGAGAAGCTGGAAAAAACGCGCATAAGCGACTTTTTTTTCGGAATGTCTGCGGCAGCGCGCCCCTTCACGAACAGAGCCAATTTCAAGTGAGACCGTGTCGCATTCGTTCATGAGCACTTCGAGCGAAAGCCACCAGGGTAGCAAAGGGCGATCCAGGAAATCCGTCGCCGTGTAAACGGTAAATGGCAGGTTGTGTTTTTTGAAAAGCGGAAACACCGCGGTCCGGATGCTGCGATAGGCGCCGTCGAACGTGAAGCAAACAAAACGTTGGCTGAAATCACGTTGCATCAAGCGTTTTTGCATCTGCTCGATGGAAATGACATCCAGCCTAAGCGCTGAAACGAGCGCAATCATCTCTTCAAGCAGCTGCGGATCTGTTTCCGAAATTGCCCCGCGCGACAAAAGCGTGCTTTCCATGGGCTTGATACGCTGAATCATGAATACAGCGCCGCATCCCATGGAAAAGCGCGGCGGAAAGCTTGATTTGTCGTTCAGATAATGCATGCGCAAGAACGCGCCGAACTGCCCCCTCGGCAAGTCTCTGATCACGGCCAGCCCCCTCAGACCATGCGCAAGCGCCGCAAGTGCCACTTCGCATCCTTATCCCCGCAAACGAGGCTGACACGATTCGACGCGTCTCCCAAGCGGCCACGTCATGCCGCGAGTTGCCGCCGGTTGTGCCTGCATCGTGCCGTATTCTTCGAAGTGCGCTTTAACCCTTCGCGCCGAGAGGGTGTCCGGCGACGATGACAAGCTCAAGCAGGACGCGAGCGGTCAACCGCCCTTCTCCTTCAAGATTGCGGTCGGCTTCGAATTTTCGGATTGCATCGCGCGTCGTCTCATCCAGACGTCCATCGATGGGGCCGGAAGCGTAGCCCATCTGCGCAAGGATCTGCTGAACCTGCATGACGAGATCGTCTTTTCGCTCGAACCTGTCGGATGATCCCGTTCCGGGGCCTCCTGCGGCGGCCGCGAAGATCAATGCTTTCAGAATGTCTTCGTCCGGTTCGCCGCGCAGCGGCAAGCCCTCGTCGAACTCGAACGCGATGATGGCGGCGCGGGTTTGGAGATCGGCGCGTCCGTCAATGGGGCCGGGATCGTAACCCTTGCGCGCAAGCTCACGCTCCACGGCGCGCACTGTTTCGGCCGGTATGGGCGCGCGCCGTTCTGGCTTATCCGCAGCGTTGGTTAATATCTCAAAGCGCTCTGGCGCGGTCGCAGCTTCGGAGCGTAAGGCAACCGAGGCGGGGTCGCTTTTTGGCAAGGACGCGGTCGCGACGCTCGGTGAAGCAGTCTGAGCATGGTCTTGCTCAGGAGCGCGGATCGCGGTTCCAGCAAGATGGGGATCGCCCTGCATATAGAGAGCATTGAATGTAATGCCAGCCGCGACGGCGCAGAACGTCAACAGAAATAATCGAAGCCGAAAGGGGGTCATGCTCACATCGTAAACAAAAAGCATAGTTCCAGCTTCAATAAGAACCAGCATTCGTAAAGGCAGCCTTAACGACCTGAAAACGGGCTCAATTGATGCTGCTAACCCGCTTCATTCATGAGCGGCGGCGGAAAGGCTGCACCTTGTACGGTCTCG
>CAYVJO010000277.1:0-4645 GCA_964451735.1 uncultured Hyphomicrobiaceae bacterium
CTCAGATCCGGAATGGCGGCCAGCGCGCGGTCGATCGCGGCGATCATGGCTTCCCCGCGCGCCTCGTGCCCCAGCAGCCGCGCTGCGCGACGGATTATGGTCCTGGTCTCCTCAATCGAACTTGCGGCCGGGAATAGCTCGATCCCGATGCTTTGCTGTGCAAGCAATTCGCGGGTCGCGCGGCTGGTGAATGTGCCTGCTAGGATCAGATCGGGTTGTAGCTTGAGCACCTCCTCCGCGCCGCCACGGATCGTTGGAACGCCGCGTTCACGGACCTCTTGCGCATAAACCGAAAAATCCTCTTGGATCGCATAATGCGTGAGCGCAGCGATCTGATCCGGGTCGGCAAGGCTGAAAAGGAGCTGATCGGTGCACGCATTGATCGAAACGACGCGCTGCGGCTGACCGGCAGGACGGGATGCAACCGCACCAGTGTCTAGGGCGAGGAGACATGCTGCAAGCAGCACGGCAAAAGTCGCACGTCGCATACCTGCCTTTATGGCCGCCCCGATGACCATCTCACCCCTCTCCCATAGTCAAGTTAGACAACTGTCGCGTTTGGTCAGGACTTCGGTGACCGCGATAACACAAGTCCTTAATCCAAGTGATTTCCTCGTATGATAAAATGTGAGACGCTGCCTTGAAATCTAAACCTTTGATTGCTCCTCGCCATTCGCTATAAACCAGACGCAGCGCTAGCGGGCATCCGCCAGCCTCATCGGAATAAGCCATCCGTCTCCCGGTATGACCTGCAATATCAGACGCTTTTGCGGCTAGGCCAAGCCGGGTCACGAGCTAAAATCCCGCAGAATGGGAGGAAATGAAATGCGCGTTTACTACGATCGGGACGCCGATCTCAATCTGATCAAAGGCAAGAAAATCGCGGTCGTTGGCTATGGGTCGCAAGGCCATGCCCATGCTTTGAACTTGAGGGACTCCGGCGTCGCCGATGTCGCGGTTGCTTTGCGCGAGGGATCTGCTTCGGCCAGAAAAGCGGAAGCGGAGGGACTTGGCGTCATAAGTGTGTTGGAGGCCGGCGGCTGGGCGGATGTCATTATGATGCTGACGCCGGACGAGCTCCAGGCCGATATTTATACGAACCATCTGCATGGCGCGATGAAGGATGGCTCTGCTTTGCTCTTTGCGCATGGCCTGAACATCCATTTCAATCTCATCGAGCCACGCGGGGGTATCGATGTCGCAATGGTTGCGCCCAAAGGCCCCGGTCATACGGTCCGATCTGAATATAAGCGCGGCGCAGGCGTGCCGTGCCTGATCGCCATCGCCCAGGATGCAACAGGCAACGCCAACGAAATCGCCCTCTCATACGCCACAGCCATAGGCGGCGGGCGCGCCGGCATTATCGAAACAACCTTCAAGGAGGAATGCGAAACTGACCTCTTCGGCGAGCAGACCGTGCTTTGCGGCGGCCTCGTCGAATTGATGCGGGCCGGTTTCGAAACGCTCGTGGAAGCCGGCTATTCCCCGGAGATGGCCTATTTCGAATGTGTCCACGAGGTCAAGCTGATTGTCGATCTCATCTATGAGGGCGGCATTGCGAATATGGACTATTCCATCTCGAACACGGCGGAATACGGCCAGTATGTCACAGGACCGCGTATTATTACGCCAGATGTGAAAGCCCGAATGAAAGATGCGCTCGCCGATATTCAGGAAGGCCGCTTCACGCGCGACTGGATGCTTGAAAACCGTGTCAATCAGACTAGCTTCAAGGCACTGCGTGCCCGCACTGCTGCGCATCCTATCGAGGAGACGGGCAAGAAACTCCGCGCGATGATGCCCTGGATCGCCGAGCGCGCGCTTGTCGATAAATCCAAAAACTGACGAATGAGATAAGTGCAAACAAGCGGGCCGATGAGCCCGCTTTTTTATTGAATGATCTTTGACGGGCACTGGGTTCCACGCGAGCAGCATCGTCCAAACGATTGCTACTACGATATTTTTCTACAATCGTTGTGTTATTGCAACTTTTTTTGGTCATCACCCTACAGATCACCGCTTGCCATTTGTCCGCCTCATGTTTGACGTAACATTTTAATTTATTGGAAAAGGATATTTCAGATGTCCAGCGACCGGCCATCGAAACCCGAGCAGCGTTACAGCCGATTTTCGCGTTCGTATTATGACGATATTCTTCCGCTGCCGCCGGAAGAGCCCACCCTTACCGAAATCACGTTCCGCGCACTCAACGGGCGTAACGAGCCCGGAAAGTCTTTTCACACCGAATATGAGCAGCGCCATATCCAGGAGCGCCATTCCGGCTGGGATCAGCCGCCCCCGCCGGACCCAATCCCGCTTTGGGACGAGGAAGCTGACCGCACGCCGCCCGCGCCTGCAGCGTCAACCCCGCGCCGGGCAAATCCAGTCCCCGCTGAGCAGCCCCCGTTGCAACCCCGCGAGCCCAACCCGCCTCCGCTCGAAGCTGAGATAAGGCCGTTACCGCGCGAGCCTCGCCCGGCAACCAGACCCAGCATGCGCGACCGGCTGGCCGAGCGGACTACGGCCGGAGCACGAAGCCTTTTGGGGCGCGACAAGAATAAAGGCTCTGCGTCACTGACCAGGAAACCAAAACGCGAGCTGCTGGCGAAAGACCGGGATGTTACAGCGAAGTCCGGCGCGCTCGCTACAGCCTTGAGCCTTGTTCGCGCGAAAGCCGTTCCCGTACTGGTAAACGGCGCCGCCTGGCTTGCGCGCAATCTTCAGCGCCGCGAAATCCGCAAACATTATAACCGCGTCTTGATTTTCAGCCATTTGCGGGTCGCCGACCGTAAGCTTGAGAGGCTGTTTTACGTATCGACCCGGAAATCGGAAATCATCAATCCCGCGACGGAGCGCGGCGTTTTTTATGACGGCCCTATTCCGGAAAAGGCCTTTGATTGGGTCATGTCGCTCATGCCGGACGATTTGCGGCAATACGCCTTCGTCGATATTCGCGCCGGGCGCGGGCGTACAACGCTTCTCGCTTCGAAACGTAAGCTCAACCGGATCATATCATACGAATATGAGCCGGAAATATTTGACGATCTGCAAATGAACGTCGCGCAATTTCCACGTTCACAGATGGTCTGCCGCAATATCGATTGCTATCGTGGCGACGTTGAGGGCATACGCCTGCCAAATCAGCCTTGTATCATTTATTTCTCAAGCGCTTGGCGCGAGCCCATGCTGGCGGGCGCCATGAACTATATCCGGGAGACCTACCGGCAAAGCCCAAGGCGAATTTTTGTCATCCTAGAAAACACCGATCCTGAAACAGCCCTTGCTGGAAATAGCATCTTCGACGCCATTGAGCCGCCGCTCGCCCAACGGCTCAAGCTCAAGCTTTTCAGCCCTATGGACTTCAAACTTTACCGCTCCTTGATGTGATTGCGTAGGTTATGGTCCGGAGCGGGAACCTACGCCATGGCCTCGGCGGTTTTCTTCCCGAAAACATCGGACATAAAGCGCATCCGATCTTGCAGATGCAGGATTTCATCCGGGCATTTCCCGCCATAGGCCCAATTGAGCAGTTCGACCGTATGCAGGACCGGCGCAGTATCGGCACCGGCGATCTGAGTGATACAGCCGATATTTCCCGCCGCTATGCAATCCGGCTTGACCATAGCGATATTTTCGAGCTTGCGCTCACGCAGCTGTGAAGCCAATTCCGGCTGCATGATATTATATGTCCCGGCCGACCCGCAGCATAAATGACCTTCCGGGATCTCGGCGACCGTGAAACCGGCTTCACGCAACAAACGTCGCGGCTGCTCGATGATCCGTTGTCCGTGCTGCATTGAACACGCCGAATGGTAGGCGACCCGGATGTCCGACCATCCCGAAGGCGCCCCGAGGTCAATGGTATCGGCGAGGAACTGCGTGATATCTTTCGTGAGTCCGCTGATCCGCGCCGCCCTCTCCGCATAGACCGGATCGTGAGCCAGCATGTGGCCATAATCCTTGACAGTGGTGCCGCAGCCCGATGCAGTGATAATGATCGCGTCGAGAGGGGTCTCCTTGATGGAGGCCTCCCACGCCTCGATGTTGCGTCTGGCGAAATTGCGCGCGTCCTCCTCCCGCCCCATATGCTGAACGAGCGCGCCGCAGCATCCTTCGCCTTTGGCCAGCACGACCTCTACGCCCTGGGATGTCAAAAGCTGAATCGCCGCGTCGTTGGTCTGCGGACGCAGAACCTGTTGCGCGCAGCCCGACAATAAAGCCACACGTGCGATGCGCTTTCTAGGTGCAGGCACTGTTCTGGGGCCGGAGATCGCCGCGCGCCTGGGCAGACCGGATGGTGCCATCCCGATCATGACAGCAAGCTCCTTAAATCCCATCGCGCGCAAAAGCGGCCTAAGCGGTTTCGCCGCCATCGCCGCGATCAGTGAAGCCCGGAATCTGTCGGGATAGGGTAGCACCAGCTGAAGCAGACGCCGCGTCAGCCTGTCCTTGAGCGGACGGCTCCCGAAGTTTTCGATCTGTACACGGGCATAATCCGCAAGATGCATGTAATCGACACCGCTCGGGCAGGTCGTCATGCAGGACAGGCAGCTCAAGCAGCGATCGACATGGTATCGCACTTCATCGGTTGCCTGGCGGTCGTTTTCCAGCATGTCCTTGATGAGGTAGATGCGGCCGCGCGGAC
>CAYVJO010000278.1:0-4629 GCA_964451735.1 uncultured Hyphomicrobiaceae bacterium
TCCAACTCGGCCTCAGGCCCGTGATCGTCGATATCGACCCCGAAACGCTCAACATCGATCCCGTGCAGATCGAGCGCGCCATCGGCCCAAAAACCAGCGCGGTCATGATCGTTCCGGTCTATGGCAATCCGTGTGACATGGAAGCGATCACCGATATTTGCGAGCGGCACAATCTGATCCTGATCGAGGATTGCTGCGAAGCGCTCGGGGCCTATTATGACGGCGTGCCGGTCGGCAGGTTCGGCCGCGTTGCGACCTTCAGCTTCTATTATTCCCATCATATCACGACGCTTGAAGGCGGCATAACTGTCACAGACGATTTCGAGCTGGCAGAGCTTATGCGCATTTTGCGGGCGCATGGCTGGACGCGTGAAGTCGAGGACAAGCAGACCTGGCGTGACGCCTATCCTGGTTTCGACATGCGTTTTCTTTTCGTAAATCTCGGCTATAATTTGCGTCCGACGGAACTTGCGGGTGCGATGGGGCTGGTTCAATTGCCCAAACTGGCCGATTTCGTCCGCATACGGCGTGAAAACGCGGCATGGTTCCATCATGCCCTGGCACGCTTTGGGGACATCTTCAGCTTTCAGAACGAGTTGCCCAAGGGCGAAAGCTCCTGGTTCGGCTTCCCACTGATCCTGAAGAAAACTGCCCCCTTCGCCCTTTCCGATCTTACGGCGTTTTTGAACGCCGCTGGTATCGAGACCCGGCCGATCATTTGCGGCAACATCGCCCGTCAGCCAGCTTTGCGCTATTACGATCATCGCACGGTCGGTGAGTTAAGCAATGCCGATATCGTCATGCAACGCGCATTTTCCTTCGGCAATCATCAGGCGATCGACGACGCATCCCGGCGTTATATCGTCGATTGCATCGAAGCATTTCTGAAAGCCCGCGGTCTTGTTTCGTAGACCGCGCAACCCGCTTCAAGCCATCGCCTCATGTCGGGGGCGGCTGGCTCCACGATCCGGCGTTCTGGCAGGGGCGGCGCAAGCGCAGGCGGGTTTGTGCTTGCTGTTTGCGAGGATCGGCGCCGAGCACCAGAACGGACCCCACACGCTATGACCGCACCTCGCGCTTTCATCACTGGAATCACCGGCATGGTCGGCTCGCATCTGGCCGACTATCTCATCGCCAAAACTGATTGGGATATCTGGGGGCTGATCCGTTGGCGCAGTTCGCTGGCCAATCTGGAATCCCTCATTCCACGGATCAACAGCAGGGATCGTATCAGGCTCCTCTATGGCGATGTGCGCGATACGCTTTCCATCCGGGACGCGGTAAAAGCCGCGCGTCCCGACTATGTCTTCCATCTTGCCGCCCAAAGTTTTCCGCGCACCTCTTTCGATGCCCCGCTCGATACGCTGGAGACGAATGTCCAGGGGACGGTGCGCGTGCTCGATGCGATACGTGAATATGCGCCAAACGCGATCGTTCATGTCTGCTCGTCCTCGGAGGTTTTTGGGCGCGTCCCGAAGGAGAAGCTGCCGATCGACGAAGAGTGCGCTTTCCATCCAGCCTCGCCATACGCCATTTCCAAGGCTGGCACAGACCTGATCGGTCGTTTCTATGCAGAGGCTTACGGCCTGGCCACGCTCACGACCCGCATGTTTACACATACCGGCCCGCGCCGGGGGGACGTCTTTGCCGAGTCCACCTTCGCAAAGCAGATAGCCATGATCGAAGCCGGCCTGATTGAGCCGGTGGTGCGTGTCGGTAATCTGAACTCGCTGCGTACCGTGGCGGATGTCCGCGATGCTGTGCGCGCCTATCACATGCTGGTTAGCATCAACCCCATAGCAGGCGCTTATTATAATATAGGCGGCGCCTTTCATTGTACGGTCGGTGATATTCTCGATACGCTCCTGTCGTTGTCCGCGCAGCGCAATGAGATTGAAATCGTTCCTGATCCAGACCGCTTCCGCCCGATCGACGCGGATTTGCAGATTCCAGACACCGGCAAGTTCCGCGCCCATACGGGCTGGGAGCCGGAAATTGCCTACGAGCAGACGATGCGGGATTTGCTGGATTACTGGCGCGAGCTGGTCAGGCGGCAAGGCCATGCGTTTCTGACCCGGTAACAGGGCAGAAAAGCGCCAGGCGCGCCAGCTCATCGCAAAATCATTAAACAGCAAGAGACCGGTTTTACCTCCCGGCAAACAACGTTTGCGATAGTCCGTTAAGCATCGGAAACCATCACGCGTCGCCAGAGGCCCCATGATCATCAGCCGCACCCCATTCCGGATCTCTTTCTTTGGCGGCGGCACGGATTACGAGCCCTGGTTCCGCGAGCATGGCGGCGCTGTGCTCTCCACCACCATCGACAAATATTGCTATCTGAATTGCCGTTTTCTGCCGCCTTTCTTCGAACATAGGAGTCGGATCGTCTGGTCCGAGATCGAGCGTATCGACGACCGTCGGCAGATTCGCCATCCCGTGATCCGAGCTGTGCTGGACCTGCTAAAGATCGATGAGGGCGTCGAGATCCATCATCACGCCGACCTCCCGGCGCGTTCGGGCCTCGGGTCGAGTTCGAGCTTCACCAATGGAGTGCTGCTCGCCGCGCATGCATTGCTGGGGCAAATGATCTGCAAGCGTGAATTGGCTGAGTTGGCGATCCATGTCGAGCGAACCATGCTCGCCGAGAATGTCGGTGTGCAGGATCAAATTGCGACCGCGCATGGGGGATTGAACAAGATTCTAATCGATCGGGATGGTGGATTTACGATCGAACCGCTCATTCTGCCGCGCTCCCGGATGTCCGACTTTCACGGCCATCTAATGCTGTTCTTTACCGGACTTAGCCGCAACGCCTCGGACATTGCGGCCGAGCAGATCGCCTCGATCGCGAAAAAACAGTCAGAATTGCATGCAATGCGGGCGCTCGTCGATGAGGGGGAACGGATCTTGACCGGAAATGGCCCGCTGGAGGCTTTTGGCCGGCTCTTGCATGAGACATGGCAATTGAAACGCGGCTTGTCGGCGAGGATCGCGCCTCAATTGGTCGACGACGTCTATGCCCGTGCCCTGCAAGCCGGCGCTTTGGGCGGTAAGCTGCTCGGTGCGGGCGGCGGAGGCTTCATGCTGTTTTTCGTGGCGCCCGAGCGTCATTCGCATGTTCGCAGCGCTATGGATAGCCTCGTCCATGTTCCGTTCTCGTTTGAGAGCGGAGGCGCCCAACTTATTTATTACGACGGTCTGAATGGCGTGGACAGCCTGAAAAAACGGGAAAAAATCCGCAGCCAGGATCAATATTGCGCGGCCGTGAAGCCACTGGGCGCAGCCTCTATGACCTGATTGCCATAACGCTGGACCTCCAATACTGCAAATCCACGCTCTGACGTGCCATCCGGGCGTAGCCGGAACAAGCCGTCAACGCCGGCAAAACCGTTGGAGCGCGTCAGAGCTTCGCGCGTGAAACGTGACCCGGCAGGGTTGTTCGAGAGAGAAATCGCCAAGCTCACGGCGTCATATGACAAGGTTGAGAGACGGGGCGGAACCTCGCCATATGTCTCAACATAGCGTTTGGTGAAATCAGTCCAGCCTTTGGGGTCTGGCGCTGGGAACCATGCGCCTACGAGGGCGTCTTCCTTCCCGACGCCCGTATAATCCCAGCCGCTACTGCCCAGCAATTGCACAGCCTTTGTGTCGAAATCGGAATACGGAAGAAGTGGAGCCAGAGCAGGGAGCGAGTCTGCTGCTGCTGGCAGGAAAAGCGCATCGATTTGCGGGGCGTCGCCTCTTTTCGCCAGTTCAGCGATTTCGCGAACGGGGGCTAACATGCCATTTGCGTCTTGCGGGTAGCTCTTGACCGCGACGACCTGACCGCCAAGCTTGTTTATCACTCCGAGAAAGCTTTGTTCAACAAGCCGGCCATATTCGGTTTGAGGCACGAGCGCGGCAAAACGGGTTTTGCCTTTCGAAATGGCGAATGAAACGATACGCGGAACATCGCTGCCGGCCAAAAAGCTCAAGAGATAGACCCCATCGCCCGCCACCTTGCGGTCGCTGGAAAAAGCGATCATCGGAATGCTGGCGCTTTTGGCTTCAGGCGCGGCAGCGGCGACCTCATTGGCAAAAAGCGGGCCGACTATAAGCTCTGCGCCTTCGGCGATGGCCTGTTTTGCAGCCTCTTTAGCGCCTTCAGGCGTACCCCGCGTATCTTTCGGTACAAGCTCGACATTCGGATTGTCGAAATCGAACAAAGCGAGTTCACCCGCCTGTTTGAGCGCTTTTGCTACGCTCTGCGAATTTCCGCCAGACAGCGGCAGAAGAAAGGCGACTTTCACACCGGGCTTTTGCGGCCCGCTTTGAACGACGCTGCCACTCTCTTCGCCAACCCCGCGTCCGCCGCTGATCGAGCAGCCCGCGATGAGCAGAGCCGAAAGCAACAGCCAAACCATATTCATCGATTTCAGCCAGTTGCGGCCAGTTCGATGGTGGGCGCGTAGAGAAGCCAGCATATGTCTCTCACAGTCTCTCGCCAAATTCATGACTTCAAACCGGCAAAGGCCGTTTGCAGAGCTTCTGCTTAATGTCTCGATGAAGACAAGCAAAACCGGGCGTCATACGCTCCAATGCTTTAACACTCCAGCCAAAGGATACATCGTGAAGTCCGAGAATCGCCTG
>CAYVJO010000279.1:0-2785 GCA_964451735.1 uncultured Hyphomicrobiaceae bacterium
AGCCGACCCGCCATCCCGTCATCGAGTAATATTTCGAAAAGCTGTTGATCACGATAGCGTTATCGTCAAAGGCAAGCGCGGTTTGGCATGGCTCGGCGTAGGTGAGGCCATGATAGATTTCATCCGATATCACGGTTACTCCATGGTCTTGGCACCAGCGGCATATCTCCGCCAGCGTTTCGCGGCTCATGACAGTGCCGGTCGGATTGGCGGGGCTGGCGAAAAGCAGGCCTGACCTGCCCGGTAGCGCGGCCACGCCGGTTCTGACAAGGTCCTGTGCCGATGGCATCCAACGTTGCTCCGGCCCAACAGCTAAAGGGACCGGCTTCAGCCCAAGCGCATGAACGATATTGCGATAGCAAGGATATCCAGGCTCGGGCAGAATAATTGGCGCGCCGGCATCGAAAAACGCCAAAAATGCAAGGACAAAACCCGCCGACGACCCGGCCGTCACGATAATACGCTCCGGTGACACATGAAGACCGTAAGTATCGGCGTAATGACGAGCGATCCTCTCGCGCAAAACCGGCATTCCAAGCGCGTCGGTGTAGCCGAGCACGTCACGGTCGATCGACTGTTTGACGGCCTCGCGTACCACGCGCGGCGCTGGCGTTCCGGGTTGACCGACCTCCATGTGAATGACGTCGCGGCCATATGCCTGACGCGCATTCGCGGCCCGCATGATATCCATCACCACGAATGGCGAAATGTCGCCCCGCCTGGATGGCGATATCGGCTTTATATGTATCTCATTCGGAGTAGTCAGGTCTTCCGGCAAAACTTTCCTCATCGCATATTCGTCATTCTTATGCCCAATTAATTAGGCTTGATCCACGATATAATCGACACACGCTGTGATTGAGTCGGCTGTGCTTGAAAAATCGCCACGTTGACTGGCGGAGTAAGCCACTCTACGTTTCTCATAAACTCTGAAAAGCAAACTGAGCTTTTTGGGTTTGAAACAAACTTCTGACATGAGGTAAGAAGGCCAGTGTTTCATGAACGCTTATCGTCAGCTTGGCACGAGCTGTACAGCGCTGCGCGGATTGTTACAGTCGCCTGTCTGACGGCGGCCATGCTTCTTGCTCAAACAGCAAGCAGTCATGCGATCGGGCTCATTCGTGACGCCGAGATCGAGGGACTCTTGTCGGATTACGCTACGCCCATCTTCAGGGCTGCGAATTTGACCTCTCAAAATATCAACATACACATCGTGAACGATAAATCGTTCAACGCTTTCGTCATCGACGGCCAGAACATGTTCATCCATGTTGGCGCGATCACGAAATCGGATACGCCAAACCAGCTTATCGGTGTGATTGCGCATGAAGCCGGGCATATCGCCGGCGGACATCTGGCGCGCTTGAGAGTCCAGATATCGCGAATGCAGTCGGCGGCCTTGATCATGAACCTGATCGGCATTGGGGCGATGGTGGGCGGAGCGGTCTCGGGCGGTGGAGGCAATGATCTCGGCGAGGCGGGCGCGGCCGTGCTTTATGGCGGCACAGCGCTGATACAGCGTTCGATATTATCCTACAGGCGAGCCGAAGAGTCTGCGGCGGATCAGGCGGCCGTAAGCTATTTGAACAATACAGGGCAGTCGACGCGCGGAATGTTGGAGACCTTCCGTCATTTTGCCGATCAGTCGCTCGGTTCCGTCAACTATATCGACCCATATGTGCAAAGCCATCCCATGCCGCAGGCGCGCGTCGCGCAACTTCAAGATCTGGCCGAGCGTAGTCCCTATTTCAACGAGAAGGACCCGCCTGGCCTCCAGTTTCGTCACGACATGGTGCGCGCCAAGCTCGAAGCTTTCACCAATAAGAACAACGCCCGCTATGTGCTGCGCAAATATCCCGAATCCGACCGCACCTTGCCTGCGCGCTATGCAAGAGCGATAGTTCTTTATTTCTCTTCCGGCATACAAACCGCGGCGAAGGAACTGGACGCGCTTATTGCCGACCAGCCGAATAATCCCTATTTCCATGAATTGAAGGGGCAATTTCTGTTGGAAAGCGGCAAATCAGCCGCAGCTATTTCACCTTTGCGCAAGGCCGTCTCGCTTGCGCCGCAATCCGGTCTGATGAGGGTCATGCTCGGGCAGGCATTGATTTCGACGAATGACAACGCGGTTCTAAACGAGGCGATCGGCCATCTGCAAAAAGCGCTGGTCCGAGAGAAGCAATCGGTTTTTGGCTATCGCCAGCTCGCTATTGCCTATGGGCGTCTCAATCGTATCCCCGAGGCGCAGCTTGCGTCGGCGCAAGCCTTTTTCTTCGAGGGCAATGCAGATTTTGCCAAGGTTCATGCAGAGCGCGCTATACGTGCTTTTCCGGAAGGATCGCCAAACTGGATAAAGGCGAACGACATAATCAGCGACGTAGAAACTTATAAAAAGCTGGCGAACAATTGATACGCGGCCAGTTTGGAATTGGAGCACTCCGTATGAACTTGAAACGTATTCTCCTTGGCGTAACCTTTTGTTTCATGGCATCGGCCCCTCTCGCAATGCCCGCCATCGCACAGGAGCAGACCGCTTTCGACGACGCCCAGAAAAGCGCCATACGTACCATTATTAAGGAATATCTGCTGGAGCAGCCGGAAATTCTTCGCGAGGCAATTACCGAACTTAACCGTCGCCAGGAAGTGGCAGCTATAGAGGAACGGAAAAAAGTTCTGTCCTCTCTATACAAGGGCGAATCTCAATTCAGCATTGGCGATGGAAAAGTAACAGTCGTCGAATTTTTTGACTATAACTGCGGATATTGCAGAAAAGCGTTCGATC
>CAYVJO010000279.1:2795-4622 GCA_964451735.1 uncultured Hyphomicrobiaceae bacterium
TCCGCGTAGTTTTCATCGAATTCCCGATTCTTTCCGAAGACTCCCGCATCGCAAGCCAGGCTGCCATCGCATCGGCCAAGCAGAATAAATATTGGGAGTTTCATGGCGCACTGATGAGTTATTCAGGCCCTATCGATTCTGACGCCGTCTTCAAGGTCGCCGGTAACGTTGGACTGGACATTGACAAGTTGAAATCCGATATGAAAGTCCCAGAGGTTGATAGCCTCATTGAGAAAAATTTGGAGCTGGGAACTGCAATCGGCGTTCAAGGCACGCCTGCATTTTTCATCGGTGACGAAGCGATCCCGGGCGCGCCTCAGGAGCTGAAATCGATTTTGAAAACGGCTGTGGCTAACATCAAGGAAAAGGGTTGCAGCGTCTGCTGAAGCGGGATCGAACGTTGCGCGCCATCCGTTTTTCAGCGAAGGTTAGTTGCACATCGACTGGCCGCTTAACCTGCGGCCACATTCCTTTGCGTATTGCGAGCGTTTGCCGGGAAGCACTCGGTAGCGCTTACTACTCTTTTTCATCACGAGACGAATGAAACCGGTTTACGTTATTAACGGTCCCAATCTGAATCTACTCGGCACCAGAGAGCCGCGCCTGTACGGCGCGGATACGCTGGCCGATCTGCATAAGCGCCTTGATGCGCGCGCGGAAAAGCTTGGCTTAACGATCGATTTCCGGCAGAGCAATCACGAAGGCGCACTCATCGATTGGGTTCAGGAGTCACGCGAGCGCGGCTCAGGCCTGATTGTCAATGCGGCCGGACTGACGCACAGCTCGATCGCTCTTCTGGATGCGCTTCTAGTGCTTACCATCCCGGTCATCGAGGTGCATATCACCAACATCTACCGGCGTGAGCCTTTTCGGCATCATTCTTATATTTCCCAAGGTGCGACCGGCGTGATTTGCGGATTGGGGGCCATTGGATACGAACTCGCGCTTGACGCCATTGCGGCGCGACTACATTCCGATAACGACAAGCTGGACGTTTGATGGGGGACGGCGGCGGTGACGGACGACATGAATGAAAAGACGAAGCAGCAATTGGTTGATGAAGGGCTCATTCGCGGCCTGGCCGAGTTATTAAACGAAACCGGCCTCAGCGAGATCGAAATCGAGCAGAAAGGCCTGCGCGTCCGGATCGCGCGGAATGTGACAGTCGCTGCTACTCTCCCCGCTTCGCCTGTGCTCGGGCATGGCTCGGGCAATGCCACGGCGACGTCAGCGACGCGCGATGGTGAAACTCATCCCGGCACCTTGAAATCTCCGATGGTTGGAACGGCTTACCGCTCCCCGGAGCCGGGATCGCTGCCTTTCGTTGAGGTCGGATCGAGCGTGAAACAAGGTCAAACGGTTCTGATCATCGAAGCGATGAAGACGATGAACCATATTGCAGCGCAAAGGCCGGGTGTCGTAAAGGCAATCCTAGTGGAAAACGGCCAGCCGGTCGAATTTGGCGAGCCGCTCATCATCATCGAATAGGCGGCGTGCAGGTTATGTTCGACAAGGTTCTCATAGCCAATCGCGGCGAAATTGCGTTAAGAGTGCAACGCGCCTGCAAGGAGCTTGGTATTCAGACCGTCGCCGTGCATTCGACTGCGGACGCCAATGCCATGCATGTTCGTCTTGCCGATGAAAGCGTTTGTATCGGCCCCCCTGCAGCTTCGGAAAGCTACCTAAACATTCCAGCCTTGCTTGCAGCTTGCGAGATCACTGGAGCCGACGCTGTTCACCCAGGCTATGGTTTTCTATCGGAAAACGCCCGTTTCGCTGAAATTCTTGAAGAGCATGATATTGCCTTCATCGGTCCCACATCCGAGC
>CAYVJO010000280.1:0-4616 GCA_964451735.1 uncultured Hyphomicrobiaceae bacterium
GAGCAAGAGCCTTCCAAGCTCAAGACGTGGGTTCGATTCCCATCACCCGCTCCAAAATTGCTTTTCGCCTGTTCCAATCACTCGCGCGTTCAACTTGCCAGCCTTTCTTGACATGCGCAGTCCGCGAGGGGGCTTTTAGAGCCTGACCCGTTCTGTGGGACTCAGTACGGCGCTCTAACTTACTGTTTTGACGCAGTCTTTTCGCAAAACCGGTTTCCACTTTTGCGGATTACACCCTGGTATGCACAGAGCAAACTCTTAGGGTGTGTCCTGCAATCAATGCTATGTGTCTTTATGGGGAGACTTATTGCGTGCATATGCATCGACTTGTCAGGCATCTTTCCAATGGGTCTAAATTGCAATAGGAGAGGGTTCCATGCTTTCGCGGCCGACATTCGCCATCTGGCTGATATCCACTGTAGTTGCTGTTGTCGTGATCTTGATGACCTATGCGGGGATCAGCGTGCCTGTCATTTCGCCGATCCTGGCTGGGCACGGTTTCGAAGCGTTGCTGATCGCGTACATTCTGCTCTGGCTGGGCACCGTGTTCAACGGCTTATAGCGCCGCTTTTAGCACGGGGATGCGCGCGGTCGTAGATGCGCAAAAGCGCCTCCCTGTCGACCTCGGTATATATCTGCGTCGTGGATAGGCTGGCGTGGCCGAGCAATTCCTGTATGGAGCGTAAATCTGCGCCATTGCCGAGCAGATGCGTCGCGAAGGAATGCCGCAAGGCATGGGGAGTTGCGGTTTCCGGCAACCCGAGCGCTTCGCGCATCCTTGCAATAAGTAACTGAAGAATGCGAGGCGAGAGCCGACCGCCTTTTGCGCCGACAAAGAGCGGTCCCTCCGAGGTCAGATGGAACGGGCAGAGCGCGAGATAGCGCTCAACCGCCGTTTGAATGGCTGGCAGAACCGGAACGACCCTCTCTTTGCCACCCTTGCCTCTGACACGCAGTATATCGCGAGGCGGCAACGGCGCGTCGCGCCGGGCGATGCCGATCGCCTCCGACACACGCAAGCCGGCTCCATAGAGCAACACCAGCACGGCATGGTCTCGCGCACCGATCCATTTCGGCTGGCCACGTTTATATGCGTCGTTGCTTTCGTCGAGGACGGTTTGCGTTTTAGGGATCGTCAACGGTTTCGGCACGGATAGCGGCACTTTTGGCAAAGCAACGGCAAGAACCGCGCGATTTTGAAGCAGCTTGGCCCGCTCCAGAAACCGGAAGAAGGAGCGCAGTGCGGAAATGCTGCGTGAGAGGCTGCGGCTGCACGCGCCATCAGCCCGGCGCGCAGCCATAAATGCCCGCACATCTTGCGGGGTCAGGCGATTGAGATCGCCGAGCGAGGCGGGGTGCTTCAGATGCTCAAGCAGAAAGACGAAAAGCTGACGGACGTCGCGTTCGTAAGCTTCGAGCGTGTTGCCCGTATAGCCGCGCTCGGTTGCAAGATGGCGCAACCAGGCTTGCAGAGCGGCCCATGCATCGGCTGCCGCGGGGATCAAAGGTGAGGAAGTCGCAGTATCGCGGTCGACGCTCATTGCGAGCCTCTGTCAGGCAAGAGCATCTGCTCAAGACGGGCGTAAGCGTCAAAAAGGACGTAAAGCTTGAATGACCGCTCCATCCATCCGCCCTCAAACGATTTTCTGGCCCGCCCCTGCCCAGTCGGCGAGGAACTGCTCCAGCCCCTTATCCGTGAGCGGGTGGCTAACGAGCTGTCGCAACACTGCGGGCGGAAGCGTTGCCACGTCTGCTCCGGCGAGCGCGCACTCTGTGACATGGCGCGGATGGCGGATCGAGGCAGCCAAAATCTCCGTCTTCAAATCCGGATAATTGTCGTAGATCTCGCGGATATCGCGGATCAGCGCCATGCCATCCTCGCCGCAATCGTCGAGCCGGCCGATGAAAGGCGAAATGTATGTCGCTCCTGCCTTAGCAGCGAGAAGCGCCTGATTGGCGGAAAAGCAGAGCGTAACGTTCACCATGGTCCCCTGGCCCGTCAACGCGCGGCAGGCTTTGAGGCCGTCCCAGGTAAGCGGAACCTTGACCGCGACATTGCGGGCGATACCAGCCAGGCGGCGTCCTTCGGCGAGGATCGCTTCGGCGTCCGTCGCCGCCACCTCCGCGCTCACCGGCCCGTCGATCAGCGAGCATATTTCCGCGATCGTTTCGATGAAATTGCGCCCGGACTTGGCAATGATCGAGGGATTGGTTGTAACGCCATCAACCATGCCGGTGGCGGCAAGATCGCGGATCTGATCCGTATCGGCTGTATCGATGAAAAACTTCATGACTCTAGTCCATCGGTTAAACGTTCATAGCGCATTGAGGTTTACGATTGGTTAAGGGGGCTTCGAAGAGGACCCTTTCGGCGCAGTAGTGAGCGTTTGGGCGAATATCATTGGCCTTTCTCCAAGTCGATCCTACTTATAGGGCAGATATTGGACGAACCTGCAAGGAGGGCAAAGCAAGCGCCTGACCCGCACTATGGCAGCGTATCGCCGGGGCATACAGCCGTCATTACATCAACACGTAGTCCAAGTAACCGTTCATAACTGCGCGCATCAAGGAGGATCACGATAATGTCAAAAAAACACATTTTGACTCGCCGCCATATTCTTGCAGGCGCTGCGGGGCTGGCAGCTATGCCCGCGATCGGGGCTGGCCTTACTGTCCCGGCCCGCGCCGCCGCTCCTCAACTCGGCGTGGAGCGGCCATCCGTATACCGAGTCAAGCTCGGCCAGTTCGAAATCACGACCATCCTGGACGGCGCGATCCAAATCGACGGTCCCCACCCGATATTCGGCCAAAACCAGCCCGAAGATCAGGTCAAGGCCTTCGCGGAACAGAATTTCCTTCCACCCGATAAGATGGAGATCTCGTTTACCCCGGTCGTTGTGAACACCGGCAGGGAAATAGTATTGTTCGACGCGGGGAATGGCGACCGGCGGCGGCCAGATGCGGGCAAACTCGCCGCGTTGCTCGCCCGGGCAGGACTGAAACCGGAAGAGGTCGATCTCGTTGTCATCACACACTGTCATGGCGATCACATTGGCGGGCTTATTGAAGACGGCAAGCCGCTTTTCCCGAATGCTCGCTACGCGATAGGCGAGACGGAATATAATTTCTGGTCCAGCCAGGACCGCCTTTCCGGCGCGACCGAAGCCAATGCGAAGCTTGTCCAATCCAATGTCGTGCCGCTGGTGGAGAAAACGACTTTCTTGAAGCCTGATGCAGAAGTCGTTCCCGGTATTCGCGCGCTTAACGCGTTCGGGCATACGCCTGGAATGCTGGCCTTTCATATCGAGAGCGAGGGACGTCGTCTCGCGATCATCGCGGATGTGACAAACCATTACGTCATGTCGTTGATGAGGCCCGACTGGCATGTCCGCTTCGACATGGATAAGGACGCAGCAATCACCACTCGTAAACGCATCCTCGATATGCTGGCGACCGATCGACTGCCGGTGACAGGTTATCACATGCCCTTCCCGGCCATCGGCTTCGTCGAGAAAGTTGGCGAGGCTTTCCGCTGGGTTCCAGTCAGCTATCAGTTGCACCTTTAAACAGTACATGCTGACGCGGACGCGGCACTCTCAAAAGCGCCGGACATCTAATCAGTGTCGGCCATAGCGTTTTAACAGTTGGTTTGAGCATTTGAGCATCGGACCGAAGACAGCTACGCACTTTTCGGTCCGATGTGCTTTGTTCCACCATCGGATTAATCCGAAAACCGCTTTGCACTTTTCGGTCCGATGCTATAGGCAGCCTGCCTGGCAAATGCCAATGAGCGCTGCGGTCCTGCCTGCATGTTTCCTGACAAAAATTACATCCGTTTGCTGCGTTAGCGGTCCAGAGAAATGGCCTCTGTCAGCTCTCGGCATCCAGTATGAGGCGGCGGCGAAGAGATATGTGCGGCCTCGGCTCAGCTACAGTTTCGCCTTTCGGCGTCATCTCTGGAGCCGTGATGGACGCGGCATCGTCCGTAGTGCTGTTTTCAGGCGGGAGGGATCGGTTATCCGCCTTTGGTTCACAGGCCGGGTCGCCACACTGATCCACCGTAGCGGTCCGTGGAGGCGCTCCATCATCCGCGTCGGGCACATCCGCTGCCGCCTCGACCGTTTTTGCGGCCTCCTTCAAATAACCCCGCCCGACCTGCCAGCCCGAAGTCCAGCTCTTCTGGATCATATCCGGGCTGGCGTAATCTTCGCCATGATCAACGAGCCCATCCAAATTAGCGAAAATGGGACTGGACCGCCAAAGTGCCGCCATGGCTTTTTTCCGCAAGAGCTCCGGGACACCCTCTTTCATGAAAACCGAGAAATCGAAATGCTCGTTGAGCGTCGCCAGATCCACTGCCTCGGCGGCTTTACAATTCTCGCGTAAAAGGGCCTCTCGTTCGAGGTCGGGTTTCGGGTCAACCGTATGGGTATGCGCTGCGCCATCAGGCGGAGCCGGATGCCGCTCTGCCTGCTGCATGGCGTCCGCTTTCCGGGCCGCCATCTTGCGCTTCGACCAGCGGGACAGAAATTGTTTATCGTCCATTTCGGGCATTGCCTTTTCTAACCCGTCTTATTCACCGGGGCGTCGAGACTGGCTGGCGGGCATAGCGTAAC
>CAYVJO010000281.1:0-4607 GCA_964451735.1 uncultured Hyphomicrobiaceae bacterium
CATCAAGCAAAGGGGAATCCCAAGTCGGACTCTTTTGATCCGATCAATCCACTAGCTGTGCGCATTTCACGCAGCCGGTTTGGCCGGATCTGCGTCTGTGTCGCATATTCAAATGCGATGTTACGCATTAGACGAGCTGTTAGATTTACGATTTAAAGCATCTAACCTTTAGCTAATTAATTTTGTTTATTATTACAAATGACAAAACATAAGTTGATAGTATGTCACAGACACTATCGCTTGGCTACGCAATCAAAATGGAATGGTTCAGAATATGCTGGAATTGCTGACTATTACTATACTTCTTTTGTTCATTTTTCCAGCAATATTGTACTTTATTTTGTCCCGGATAAATGCTTTGTTCAAAAAAGATCGCAACGAGTGAACGACTTCAAGGTCGGGCAGATCGAATAGTCTGCTAAACACTCATTCAAAGGCGAGCGCAGCTGCTGGAAATGCGGCATCCTCTTTCGTCTCAGCCACCTGATAGTGTGTATTGCCCACATCATCGGCGAGATACTCCGGTGGCAGACGGTTGATCAATGACGTGATATTCGTGCCCTGAATGGCGATATGCTCACGCATGAGCCGATCTGCGTCTTCGGGACGACACTCGCGGATCGCGCTTAATACCGCCTCATGCTCATTATACGATTCGCGTAAACGGTTATGTCTACGGAGCTGAAAGCGCCTGTATGCGCCCAGCCGGTTGCGCGTTGCGATGGTCTGTTTCACCAAGTGACGGTTGTTGCTGGCGAAATAGATAGCTTCATGAAAGCGCGCATTGGCCAGGTAATAGCCATGGAGCTGGTCCGTCTGGCTATGTATGCGGCACTCATCATGCGACTCTTGAATCTGCACGAGCTGCTCGGCGGTGGCGTGTATCGCGGCAAGCCTTGCGCACACGCCTTCATAGATCGCCATCATTTCGAACATCTCGATCAATTCAAGCATACTGAGACCGGAGACGACCGCGCCACGATGCGGTCTTATATTCACGAGACCCTCCGCTGCGAGCAGGCGCAACGCCTCACGCACCGGCGTGCGGGAGCTGCCATAACGCTCCGCCAGCCTGCATTCGTCCAGCCGCTCGCCAGGTCGGAAGTTGAAAGCTAAAATTTCGTGCTCTATCTTGAATTTGAGGCTTTCGGCAAGCGAGGATATCATTATTCGACCTTGGTCTAAGGTTGCAGTAAAGGCTTAGTCTTATGGCATGTTTCGTTTCGGCTCGATTGGTTTGGATACGGATCTTAGGCCGAACGATAGGATCACTGTCACTTTATGTGCGTTTCTACGGTGTATAATTAAAACTTTAAACAACAAATTTTACGGCTAAAAGCGAATTCCATCGCGCTCAAGGCGATTTAGGGACTTGACACAATGGTAAATCCTAAGGCTCTGGCAGGATTATGGCGCAGGTTTTCAGATGAATGTTTCGTTTTTCGGAGAATTGTTGTCGGCAATCTCGGACCGGGGGCGGCAACTTTTGGATTTATCGGGTATTGTCTCAAGTCAGGGCGAAACCATCGAAAGCCTGTCGCAGGCTTTGCTATCCGGCCGCGGCGAAGCCTCCGGGGTCGCGCTAGCACAGCAAATCCTGGCGCGCTATAGGGCGCTCGATGATCAAGCCAAGCTCCAGTTCTTCCGGCTTCTCGCTGCCCAGTTTTCACCGGACTCTGAAAGGGTGGCGGGCGCTGCACGCGCCTATCTGCAATCTCCCGGATATGAGGCGCTGAAACGCTTGAACCAGGCTGTGGAAGCCCCGCTTGTAGAATTTCTGCGTCGCCTTAATCTTGCGCCTGGTGCGACTGACGATATCGTTAAGATGCGCGCCGATCTATTGCGGCTCGGCCGTGGGGAGGGCGTCCTTGCCGCCGTGGACCGGGATTTTGTTGGCCAGCTCAATTCCTGGTTCAACCGCGGTTTCCTCGTGCTTCAGCGGATCGATTGGTCGACGCCGGCAAACATTCTGGAAAAGATCATCCACTATGAGGCTGTTCATGAGATCCAGGGCTGGGACGATCTGCGCCGGCGCCTCGACCCCGCCGACAGGCGGTGCTTTGCGTTTTTTCACCCCTCGCTTGTCGATGAGCCCTTGATTTTTGTCCAGGTTGCGCTCGGTCGTGAGGTTCCCGGCTCCATCCAGCACGTGCTGAAAGAACAAAAGCGCCAGCCTCAGGAAGTCCGCGAACCGACCGCCGCGATCTTTTATTCGATTTCCAATTGCCAGGAGGGATTGCGCGGGATCAGCTTCGGCAATTTCTTGATCAAGCAAGTCGTCGAGGATTTGACGCGCGCTATTCCGAGCCTGAAAACCTTCGTCACCCTATCGCCTGTGCCCGGCTTCGCCGCCTGGCTGGAGCGCGCCAAGTCCAGCAATCTCCTGACCTATCTGGATACGACCGATCTTGCCATCCTCGACAATCTGTCCGACCCCGATTGGATCAACGATGCGGAACTGGCGGATGCGATGCAGCCCGTACTGATGTCCGCGGCGTCGCATTATTTCCTTGCTGCGAAAAACATCCATGGACGACCGGTCGATCCCGTTGCCCGTTTTCATCTCGGCAATGGAGCCCGGCTCGAACGGATCAACTGGCTTGGCAATATCTCGCCGCGCGGCATGAACGAGGCGCATGGTTTCATGGTGAATTACCGCTATGACCTTCGCGACATCGAGCGCAATCACGAGTTGTTCGCCAATTCCGGCATTATCGCGGCGTCGAAAGCGGTGCGGTCCTACTTGAGAGTTCCGGAGAGCTCGCAAGCGCTAGTGGTGACAAAAGAACCGGCGGTATAGCTCTTGGGCATGAGCAGTGGGTTGTGGCGCTGGAGGCTGATCTGTACTGATGGGCTCAGAGCGGGGCTCTAACTTTTTGGGGTAATCTTTTCATAAAACCGGTTTCCACTTTTGCGGATTGCGCTCAACGAGCAAAATGAGAAAACCACGCGGCTATCCCCACATCACTGCTTCGAAAACGCTTGTTCGCAAACACGCTTGAACTCGTCTTTCGACGTTTCGGCGGCAGCAAAGATTTCGCCTATCTTATAAAATTCCAGGACGCGAAAATGTCCGATGTTTGGACGGATCAGGATGTGGGGCGCGCTCGATTTCAGTTTCTCCCGCAAGACCGACCGTAAGGTGATCTGGTTCGCGCCAATAACCGCCTCGATCAGGCTCGGCATCTTCCCCCGGCTCTGCTGCGGCCCGGCGGAAACGTCGATTGCCGCAATGATGTCGGCGTGCCCTTCGATCAGATCGAAAGGCACAGGGTTTACGAAGCCGCCATCGATAAGCACGCGGCCGCCGAGTTCGATGGGCCGTATAATGCCTGGCAAAGCGCAACTGGCGGCGATCGCAGGGATGAGCGGCCCTTTGTCGAGACAAAGCTGGCTTTGCTGATAAAAATCTGTGGCGACGGCGATCAGAGGGATTTTCAGCGTCTCGAAGCTGCCTCGCAGCGTCTCAGGGAGAAGGGCTCCGAGAATGTTTTCGGCAGCGAATATCGACCCGTTGCCCAGGCTGTCCGCCTCGCCGCCATCGCCGTTCCAATGCGAGAACAGGCGCTTCAATATCTCTGTCCGGCCTTGGAACAGCTCCTGGCAATAGCGGCGGATATCAGCTCCACTCATGCCTGATGCGTAGGCTGCGCCAATCAGCGAGCCGATACTTGTGCCTGCGATGATCCGCGGAACGATCCCCAGCTCATCGAGGGCTTCCAGCATGGGAATGTGCGCCAAACCGCGCGCGCCGCCGCCGCCCAGCGCAAGCCCGAAGCGCCGTTCCCCGTCGACCGCGGGGCTTATGTCATTTCCCGCGCTGACCTCAGACATTCGCATCCGGCCCCATCAGAAAATCCAAAATTGCATTCGCGGTCTCACCGGGATTCTCCTCGGGCAGGAAATGGCCAGCCTCGATCGGATGGCCCGTTACGGTCTCGCACCAATCGCGCCATATGGCGAGCGGCCCCGACGTTTTGCTGGGGATACCTTTTTCGCCCCAGAATACCGCTGTCGGGCAGGCGATGCGGCGGCCCGCCCCCCGGTCCGCTTCGTCGTCGTCAAGATCGCATGTCGCGCCCGCACGATAATCCTCGCAAGTGGCGTGGATACGCTCTGGTTCGCTAAAGAAAGCCCGGTAATGGGCAAGGACCTCAGGAGCGAAAGGGGTAAGGTCGCCGGTCCCGCCCCACAAGGCAAGCTTGTGTTCGAGCCACTCGGCTGGTGCGCGCCAGATGATCGTTTCCGGCCAGGGGGCTGGCTGTGCAAGGAAAGGCCAGTGAAAGATCTTCATGACGAGATCCCGGTCCAGCCGTCGCCACATCTCCCCTGTCGGGACGATATCGAGGAGGACAAGTTTTTCGACGCGGCCCGGATGATCGAGCGCAAGACGGTAAGCCGCCCGTCCGCCCCGGTCGTGACCGCAAAGATGGAAGTGGTCGAGGCCGAGCTGCCCGGCGATGTCGATCACGTCCTGCGCCATGGCCCGCTTCGAATAACTGCGATGCTCCGGATCGGAAGGCGGTATCGAGCTTGCCCCGTAACCGCGCAGATCGCAAAGAATGAGCCTGAAGTGTTTTGCCAGCCTCGGTGCGACGCGGTGCCAG
>CAYVJO010000282.1:0-1573 GCA_964451735.1 uncultured Hyphomicrobiaceae bacterium
GGAGATGTTTTTTTGTCAAATCTATTGTGCCTTCGACGCCGCACCCTTGAACAAACACGCCACGACCATAATCTCTTGGCATAGAACGAACGTGTAAGCTTGAATTATGCGGCTTGTACGCGCATACAGTGCGGCCTATATAACCGCCAAAATTCTGTAAGCATAGACTTAAGGGACTGGCGATTGCGCAAGATATGGAAGATCGGCGCGGACGCAGGGAGCGCTGGAAAAGGCTCCGACAGTCTGCCTACTGATGAAAGAGGATCAACGGATGTCGAAAGTCATAGGTATCGACCTCGGTACGACGAATTCCTGCGTCGCCGTCATGGAGGGCATGACGCCGAAGGTCATTGAAAATGCGGAAGGTATGAGAACCACGCCGTCCATGGTGGCTTTCACGAATGAAGGTGAGCGCCTGGTCGGGCTTCCCGCCAAGCGTCAAGCCGTGACCAATCCGGAAAACACCTTTTTCGCAATCAAGCGCCTTATTGGCCGCCGACATGACGATCCCACGGTCGCAAAAGACAAGGGGCTCGTTTCCTACAAGATTGTCCGGGCTGAGAATGGTGACGCTTGGGTGGAGTCACGCGGCGAGAAATATTCGCCATCGCAAATTTCGGCTTTTATTTTGCAAAAGATGAAGGAAACAGCCGAAGCTTATCTCGGCGAAAAGGTTACAAAAGCCGTAATAACCGTCCCTGCTTATTTCAATGATGCTCAGCGCCAAGCAACAAAGGATGCCGGCAAGATTGCCGGTCTGGAAGTGCTACGCATCATCAACGAGCCTACGGCTGCCGCTCTAGCTTATGGTCTTGACAAAAAAGAGGGCAAAACAATCGCCGTTTACGATCTTGGCGGTGGAACCTTTGATATTTCGATCCTCGAAATCGGTGATGGCGTTTTCGAAGTAAAATCAACCAATGGCGATACCTTTCTCGGCGGCGAAGATTTCGACATGCGTCTCGTCGATTATTTCGCCACCGAATTTAAAAAGGAAAACGGCATCGATCTGCGCAATGACAAGCTCGCCCTCCAACGCCTGAAAGAGGCTGCGGAAAAAGCCAAAATCGAGCTTTCCTCAGTGAGCCAGACCGATATTAACCTGCCCTTTATAACCGCTGATCAGACCGGTCCTAAGCATCTGACGATGAAGCTGACGCGCGCCAAGCTCGAAAGCTTGGTGGATGATCTCGTGCAGCGGACGGCTGGCCCGTGCCAGGCCGCTTTGAAAGACGCCAATCTGAGGGCTGCGGAAATTGACGAGGTGGTTCTGGTTGGCGGTATGACCCGTATGCCGAAGATCGCGCAGACGGTCAAAACCATTTTTGGCAAGGAACCGCACAAGGGCGTCAATCCGGACGAAGTTGTCGCAATGGGCGCAGCGATCCAGGCTGGCGTTCTTCAGGGTGATGTCAAGGACGTGCTCCTTCTCGACGTCACACCACTGTCGCTAGGCATCGAGACGCTTGGCGGCGTGTTTACCCGCCTAATTGACCGCAATACAACGATTCCGACAAAAAAGAGTCAGGTCTTCTCAACAGCCGAAGATCATCAGAACGCCGTTACGATCCGG
>CAYVJO010000282.1:1583-4602 GCA_964451735.1 uncultured Hyphomicrobiaceae bacterium
CGAGCGTGAGATGGCGGCCGACAATAAAATGCTCGGCCAATTCGACCTTGTCGGCATTCCGCCCGCACCTCGCGGTGTTCCGCAGATCGAGGTGACTTTCGACATCGACGCCAATGGCATCGTCAATGTTTCGGCGGTGGACAAGGCAACCAACAAACAGCAATCGATCCGCATTCAGGCGTCCGGAGGTCTTACCGAATCCGATATTCAACGCATGGTCAAGGAAGCCGAATCTCATGCGGCAGATGATAAAAAGCGGCGTGAACTGGTTGAGGCGAAGAATCAGGGTGAAGCCTTGATCCATGCCACCGAGAAATCGCTTGGCGATCTCGGTGAAAAAGTTTCCGAAAAGGATAAGGCTGCCGTCGATTCTGCGGTTGCCGAGCTTCGCCAAGCGCTTGAAGGTGAAGACCGCGAGCTTATCATTTCGAAGATCGAGGCTCTAGCGAGAACGTCGATGAAATTGGGTGAAGCCGCATATGGGGCGGCAGACACCGGCGAAAAATCAGGTGGAGCGGGTGAACCCGGCGGGGCAAGCGGAGACGGTGTTGTGGATGCCGAGTTCGAAGAAGTTCGCGACGACGAGAACAAGAAGAAATCAGCATAGCTCTTTGGTCATCCTATGCGCAACTTATCTGGCACGGAGTATTGATAATATTTTGCCGCGTGCACCTTGGTATTACTACGCTCTATGATAGGGGCTGTGCGACAACCGCAGCATGGTGTATTACGATTTAGTTGGATGCCGCAAAACGCTCATATGCTACATCCGCCAATGCTAGCACCGGCTTGCCTAAGTATATGTCCCTAACCTATGGTTTTTTCGGCTGAAACATTTGCAAATGAGGGTGGTGCACGGGATGCAAATGTTTCAATTGAACCGATAGAGCGTAATCTGCAAAAGTGGGCACCGGTTATGCAAAAATATTACGCCAAGAAAAAAGTTAGATCCCCGTTTTGATGCCATCAGAGCGGTTTAGGCTCTAATGGGGATGGATGTTTGTTAAACGCTCTTGGCGTGACACTCGTCTTGCCGACAAAGAATTCTATGTTGAGCGGATTTGGACGAAGATTATATTTCGATTTCGACCGCCTGATCGAGATAGCGAATTGAAACATGATATTGAGAGCAAAGCATAAATGGCCAAGCGCGATTATTACGATGTGCTCGGTCTGAATAGGGCGGCCAACGAGCAGGATATCAAGGGCGCCTTCCGCAAACTCGCCAAGGAATATCATCCGGATTGCAACCCTGGCGATATCGAAGCCGAGCAGCGTTTCAAAGAAGTGAACGAAGCTTACGAGGCCCTCAAAGATCCCCAAAAAAGAGCAGCTTATGACCGCTTCGGTCATGCCGCCTTCGAAGGCAATGGCGCAGGGCCAGGTGCCCATGGTTTCGGTGCGGATTTCTCAGCATCCATGTCCGAAATTTTCGACGATTTGTTCGGCGAATTCATGGGTGGCCGGCGCCGCCAGCGCTCCGGCCGGGAACGTGGCGCCGATCTAAGCTATAATATGGAGATCACGCTTGCCGATGCTTATGTCGGCAAGATTGCGCAAATCCGCGTGCCGTCCTCCGTGACCTGCGACGCCTGTTCAGGAAGCGGAGCTGAACCCGGCTCAAGCCCGATAGCATGCCCGACCTGCAACGGATTCGGCAAAATTCGCGCAAGCCAAGGCTTCTTCACGATCGAGAGAACTTGCCCCAACTGCCAGGGGCGGGGCGAAATTATCCAGGACCCCTGCCTCGCCTGCGATGGGTCAGGGCGCGTCACGAGGGAGCGCATGCTCTCAGTGAACATTCCGGCCGGCGTAGAGGACGGAACCCGAATTCGTCTTGCTGGCGAGGGTGAAGCAGGCCTCAGGGGCGGTCCACCGGGAGATCTGTATATTTTCCTCTCCATCGGTACGGACGAAATTTTCCAACGCGACGGATCGGACCTGTTTTGCAAGGTTCCGATCACGATAACTACAGCGGCGCTAGGCGGTCAGGTCGAGGTGCCGACAATCGATGGCGGGCGTGCACGCGTGAAGATTCCGGAGGGGACCGAGACAGGCAAGCAATTCCGCCTTCGAAATAAAGGCATGCCCGTTCTACGTTCCACACTCACTGGTGATCTTTATGTGCAGGTCGAAATCGAAACACCGCAAAACCTGACGCGAAAGCAGAAGGAATTGCTCAAAGAGTTCGAGAAAGCCTCGACTGAAAACACAAATCCCGGCTTAAGCGGCTTTGCAAGCCGCGTGAAGGAATTTTGGGACCGCATGGGCAAATCCTGATGATCTTGTCGTAATGACTACGATTGATCTTGATAAAAACCGCGCTGAAGCAGCGCGCAAACTTATCCTCGCTCTCGATTTCGCCTCCGCCAAAGAGGCGCGGCATCTCGTTGCCGCGCTGCACGGCAAAATCGGCTTTTTCAAGATCGGCCTTGAACTGATCTGCGCGGACGGGCTGCCCCTCGCGCGGACGCTGATCGAATCCGGCTATCGCGTGTTTCTGGACACCAAGCTGCTGGATATTCCAGCGACGGTCGAACACGCAACCGCAAACGCGGCTCGGCTTGGCGCAACCTTTCTGACAGTACATGGCATCGATCGCAAAACTCTTGACGCTGCTGTGAAGGGGCGTGGCGAAAGCACCACACAGCTCCTCGCGGTTACCGTATTGACCAGCGCCGACGCCTCTGATCTCGTAGACCAAGGCATTGCGATGGACCCGGCCGAACTTGTCCTGCGGCGTGCGCGGCTGGCAAAACAATCCGGGTTCGATGGCGTGATCGCCTCGGCTCGGGAGGCTGAAACGATCCGCGCCGAGCTGGGGGATGGCTTTCTCATCGTGACGCCGGGGATCAGGCCCGCAGGCGCGGCTGCGGCCGATCAGAAGCGGATCGCCACGCCCGCGGGCGCGATTGCAGCCGGCGCTGACTATCTGGTGGTAGGGCGCGCCATCACCGCCGCTGCGGATCCGCATGCCGCCGTAGAAGCGATCATCGACGAGGTCGAGGCCGCGCTTCAA
>CAYVJO010000283.1:0-3672 GCA_964451735.1 uncultured Hyphomicrobiaceae bacterium
GAAGGGTTGTCTGGCCCAGAGGTGAGTGCGAGCGTTCCCGTCTCGGCAGCAGCAGTGATCGCACGGCTCAAAGATACGGCGTCACCTGCGTCAGCCGCTCCATAATCCCGCTCAATAATGGTTTCGCTCCAGTCGAGCGAGGCAAAGACGGGATCGCTTCCATGCCGCAGCCGGGCGGGCAGATTCATCTCCGCAAGCTGTTCTGCTATGACTTGCGGCAATTGTGTTAGCGTCTCGACCTTACGCACCAGCGCACCTTGCGCCTCCAGCATGGCTGCAAACTGATCCACAAGTTCCGGCCTTGGCAAGCGCGCCCTGCCTGGCGCCAGACCTTTAGGGCTGCGCTCCAGCCGCATCCGCACCTGCCCGCGCCGGCCGGGCTCATCGCCACGCGCTCCAAGCCCCTTGCGGATCGCCCCTATGATCCGGTCACGCTGTTCCGACTGCCCGCTCACGGTCCCAGCTCCGCGTCTTTCTGTCTTTTCTTCAGTTCGTCGCGCCACTTGGCGCGGAAAGTCCGTCCGTCCGGCGCGCCCAGATCGCGATAGCGCAGCCAGCCGCCAGCGAGGGGCAGCCATCGAAACGCGCCGCGCCCCTTGCCCCATTCGCCGAGCAGTCCGATGACGGGCTCGACAACTGCCCGATAAAGCTTCGGCCGCCTCGCCAGAAACGCCCAGCCACGAATAGCTATTCGATGCGTCCAGGGACTGTCACCGTGGTCGAATTCGCGCTCGCGCCAGTGACGCATCATTTTCGGCAGCGGTATCCGCATGGGACAGACCGCTTCACAGCGTCCACAGAACGAGGATGCGTTGGGAAGGTGACCGGCTTCATGAACGCCAATGAGCTGTGGAGTCAGAACTGCCCCCATCGGGCCGGGATAGACCCACCCATATGTATGGCCGCCGACAGCACCGTAAACGGGGCAATGATTCATGCAGGCCCCGCACCGAATACACCGCAGCATATCCTGAAACTCGGTCCCAAGCATTTGCGAGCGGCCATTATCGAGCAACACGACGTGATAAGCCTCCGGTCCATCCGGGTCGCCCGGCCTGCGAGGGCCTGTTGAGAACGTGGTGTACATCGTCATGTCCTGCCCAGTTGCCGAGCGGGCAAGGACACGAAGTACGGCGCTGACATCCGATAGGGTGGGAAGCATTTTTTCGATGCTCGCCAGTACGATATGAACGCGCGGTAAAAGCTGCGTCAGATCGCCATTTCCTTCATTGGTTACGATAACCGAGGTTCCGGTCTCCGCGATGAGGAAGTTGGCGCCAGTTATGCCTACATCAGCATTCAGGAATTTCTCGCGCAGAACCGTCCTGGCTTCGGACACCAGATCGACAGGCTCTTGCAAGGACCTGTCATTCGGAAAGCGGTGATGGACGCGCCGGAAATCCGCCTCGACCTGGTCCCGATTAAGATGAACGGCCGGCGCGATGATATGGCTTGGCGCTTCCTTTCGGATCTGGATGATATATTCGCCAAGATCGGTTTCCGCCACTTCGAAGCCCGATGCTTCAAGCGCGTCATTGAGTGCGATCTCCTCAGCCACCATTGATTTGCCTTTGGTGATCAGTTGGGCTCCAGTTTGGCGGCAGATATCGGTGATGATGCGCCGCGCGTCCTCTGCCGTCGAAGCCCAATGGACATGCCCGCCGGACTGAATCACCTTTTTTTCGTAGGCCTCCAGATAAAGGTCGAGATGTGCGAGCGTATGGTTTTTGATCTCCTTGGCCTGATCGCAGAGCATGTCGAATTCAGGCAGGAGCGAGCGCGCCTTGAAGCGCTTGGCTATGAAGCCGGTCCGTGCATTGCCAAGCGCCCGTTGGAGTTGCGTGTCGGCCAGAGCCGATGCTGCATTCTGCTTGAAATCATGCGATGTGGGCTGCACAGGGACGATCCTCAAAGGAGTAATGCTGGTGTCCAATTCGCCTGACGGCGCATGGCTCAACTCATATATTGGTATGTTATCATGAAATCCGGCCCTGCATTTCCGTTACAATTCGTCGCCATATCGAGGGCGTATCCAGCACTTGGGACCGAAAAGTGCGCAGCGGTTTTGGGTCCAATGCTTTAAAGCCAACAGCCAGGATCAGCTCGCGTCATAACGCCAATGAAACGGTGAAGCACGCAGGCATGATTTTGCATCAGGATCACTTTAATAACCCGGTCCAGTCCCCTGCCAGCCGAATTCCGTCTCTATCGCTTGGCCGCGATCGGCGGCGCGCTCATCTCGCCCGCGAGCACCTCAGCCACATGACGCGCTTGCATGGGCGAGCCTTCTCGCGACAGCTTACCCGCTATGTTCATGAGGCATCCCATATCGCCGGCGAGCACAAGATCTGCCTTCGATCGTGTCAGAGCGGCAACCTTTGCGGTGACCATCGCATTCGAGATATCAGGATATTTAATCGAGAAGGTTCCGCCGAAGCCGCAGCAGACCTCGCGGTCTTCCGCTTCCACAAGCGTAAGTCCCTCGACTGTGCGCAAAAGCGCGCGGGGCTGTTCGGCCGTGCCCATCTCGCGCAGACTGGAGCAGGAATCATGATAGGTGACGGCGCCAGAAAACTTCGCATGCACCGCGGAAACGTGAAGAATGTCGGTTAGAAAAGCGACAAGCTCATGGGTGCGTGCGGCGAGATGATTGGCGCGGGGGGCCATGTCCAGATCGTCGTTGAAAAGCTCGGGATAATGCTTTTTGAGCATCCCCCCGCATGATCCTGACGGCGCAACGACATAATCGTAGCCCTCGAAAACCTCAATGACCTGACGGGCAATTGCCTTGGCGTCGGCTTTGTCGCCCGAATTATAGGCCGGCTGTCCACAGCACACCTGACTTTGCGGGACTTCGACCCGGCAGCCGGCGGCCTCAAGGAGTTTGACTGCCGCAAACCCAACCGATGGGCGGAACAAATCGATAAGGCAGGTGACAAAAAGACCAACCCGAATGGGCTCAGTATTCATGTTCATTCCACAACCATAAAAGCTGTAGCACGTTCGGGCAAGAACCGCTTTGCGCGTGCTGGGCCGCGAAACGTCATGTCTCTCCGCCAGGCGGGTTGTCGTGCTGCCCCATAGCATGGGCAGAATTGACGGCCCGATTGGGGAGGGCCGCCATGCCGCACAGTCAGACAAGTATCCAGCGTGAGCCACGCAAGATCGTCATCCAGATTATATGTCTAGAGTCCTGAACAATTTGAGCCTCTGACAAACCCGGCGCGGTTCACGAATGGACAGCTGTTCAATTAACGGAAACGTACCAACTCGAAACTTGTGTAGCAGTCCCGGCTAGGAAGGTTCGTCTTGCCGCTGATGGCGTCAGCAAAGGCCTCAGCCAGGTTCACGCCATCCTCCTGAGCCTGCACACCGACCACAATGAGCGGCCTTTGCCAGCTTGTTGTATCACCCGAGGATACAGCCTCGCAGCCCCCCTTGAATTGACCTAAATTCAGCGTCCAGATCGCTGTTTGCTCCTTGGCGATGGCCGCAAGCCAGCCTGCCGCGCTCTCGGCCCGCTCTTTCGCACGCTGCGTTTCGACTTGAATTTGACCTTCCTGCGAGGCAAGCCCAACCGCAATAAACGCTTGCGATGCGGCAAGGCCCTCGCGCAGTTCTGCGCTGAACACGCGCTCGGGAACCTCGGTTTCTGCGATCATCGTGCGTTCA
>CAYVJO010000283.1:3682-4597 GCA_964451735.1 uncultured Hyphomicrobiaceae bacterium
GCAAGCACGGAGGTGCTCTTGTGCGCCCAGCTCAGATTTTGCGGCAGCACGGCGACTTCGAATGCTGCACTTTTGCCGGCGGTGTCACGTCCTTCGATCGGATAGACGACGGAGTCGCCCCAGCGCTTGGTTTCTACGGTCTGTACGGTTTCAACAGGCGGGAAAATCTTGGCAAGCAGATCCGGGTTTTTCCAAAGCAGAAAAGCCAGTATTCCAAGTAGCAACGCTGCAATCAGTGTAACTACAATCGTTCGGCCAAAATAAAGAACGAATCCACCCCGTCTTTTGTTTTCTTCTTTTTTCTTTGTTGAATCTGTTGTTTGACTCGCACTCATCGTCGTCCCCCGTAATGGCTCGATGCCGCGCTGCACTCGCGCACAAGACCGAAATAACAGGCCGCGCGGTATAAAAACAACTCATATTTCGTGTCGAATTACAAGGCGCTATTGCCCCTCCGATCATACGTGGATGTCATTCATCCGCCAGCACTCATATCAACGCGCGCCTGACCCGAAAACCGCTCCCCACTTTTCGGGGCGCGGACTTTTGCTGCGCGCGCGCCTGACCCGAAAACCGCTCCCCACTTTTCGGGGCTCAGACTTTTGCCACGCGCGCGCCTGACCCGAAAACCGCTCCCCACTTTTCGGGGCGCGCTTTAGTGTCGCTGCAAATGAACTTTCGCCGGCACATAGCTGTCGCGGTAGGAAGCGTCGAAGAGCCATTCCTGGAAGTAGGCAGCAAGCCTGATGAAACGCATGAAGTAGCTGTTCAAAAGACTGTAGCCCGGCATGTAAAGAAGGCGCCGCAGTGTCATGACCTTTGGCGTTGTGATTGCCGCAAGACATAAAGAAAGAAAGTCGAGTGCGAACATGCCCAGTTGCGCGGCGACCAGTATGGCGGGTGCTGTATCGCCAT
>CAYVJO010000284.1:0-4589 GCA_964451735.1 uncultured Hyphomicrobiaceae bacterium
TGGAGGGGGTTGCTGACGTCCGTCTTTTCGGCGGACGTAAGCGCGTGTTGCGTGTCGTCGTCGATCCTAACCGCCTTGCGAGCCACGGTTTATCGGTGCGCGATGTTTCCGAGCTGCTCACCAATGCGCGATACGACGTGCCGGCAGGCAGTTTCAAATCGACGTCTCAACAGGTGCTAGTGAGGGCGGACGCCTCCGTCAGCAAACCTACTGAGATCAAGGCACTGCAATTGAAGCCGAACGTCCGGCTTGGCGATGTCGCCGATGTCTATTTCGGGCCCGAGGACGAAAGTTCGCGCGTCCGTCTCGATGGAGGTAGCGTCGTTAGTCTCGGGATCGTCCGTCAGGCCAAATCGAACACGGTCGCCATCGCGAGGGGCGTACGAGAGTCCGTCGATCGGTTGAACGACCGCCTTCAGGATGTACGCATTGAGGTCACATCCGACGATTCCGTCTTCATCGAGGGTGCGATAAAGGAGGTGCTGACATCGCTAGTCTTGGCGGCGATCATCGTGATCCTCGTTATCTGGATTTTCATCGGCCGGTTTCGTGCGACGCTCATCCCATCCGCTGCGATACCCGTCGCGTTGATTGGAGCGGTCGCGGCGTTATGGCTATTCGGCTTCTCTATCAATATGATCACGCTGCTTGCGCTCGTGCTTGCGACGGGCCTCGTGGTCGATGACGCGATCGTCGTGCTCGAAAATATCCAGCGTTGCCAGGCGCAAGGCATGAAGCCAAAAGCAGCAGCTGTGATCGGAACGCGGCAGGTTTTCTTCGCGGTCGTGGCGACCACGGCGACGCTGATTGCGGTATTCGTGCCAATCTCCTTCTTGCCAAGCACTGCTGGACGGCTTTTCCGCGAATTCGGCTTCATGCTGGCGGCAACGGTCGCCGTATCGTCATTCGTCGCGCTGACGCTGTGCCCGATGATCGCCTCCGGCCTGCCGCTCGCAAGTCCCGGCAAGACGCAAAGCCGTTTCGGTCTCATCCGCATCGGGACGGCCTTGCAAAACGGATACCGCCGTATACTGAACCTGACGCTGGCTGCCCCGCTCCTTGCGCTTGCCGTTTCCTGCGCGGCTGGGGTCATTGCCATAACGGTCTACCAGACGCTCGGCGAAGAGCTAGTGCCACAAGAAGATCGCGGCCTCATCAGCGTCAGGTTGACAGGCCCCGACGGCATCGGTCTCGATTACATGGATATTCAGGTCGAGAAGGCCGAAGCCGTGTTCCGGCCCTTCCTGGAAAACGGTTCTATAGAAAGCCTTTACTCGATTACGGGACAGTTCGACTTCAATCGCGGTCAAATCGACGCTAGGTTGAGCCCGTGGGGCGAACGGACTCAAACGCAGCAGAGTTTGGAGCGGGAACTGCAACGCCCGCTTTCACAGATTCCAGGTGTCGTAAGCCGCATTACCCGCGGCAACAGCCTGGGCCTGCGCGATGGCGGGGGTGGATTGCGTTTCGCGATAACAGGCAGCAATTACACCGCGCTGGCTGCCACATCCGACGCCTTCGTGCGCGCTATCGAACGCGACATTCCGCAGCTCAACAATCTGCGCGTAGAGTATCAGCCAACGCAACCACAGATTTCGCTCACCATCGACCGTCAACGCGCCGCCAATCTCGACGTCGCGATTCCCGATCTCGCCAACACGATCAGAGCACTCGTTGCGGGCTATGAAGTGGCCGAACTGACGGTTGACGATCAAGCCGTGCCTATCATTCTCGAAGCCACAACGGGCGCAATCGCCTCGCCTGCCGATCTCGGCAATCTCTATGTCCGTTCGCAATCCGGCAACCTCATTCCTCTCATACAGATGATTTCCTTCAAGCAAGAAGGGGTTGCCGCAGAACTGAACAGGTATGCCCAGCGCCGCGCCATCGAAATCAGCGCCGACATCTCGCCGGACTTTCCATTGCAGGATGCCGTAAATGCGGTCCGCGCATTATCTCAAAGGGAGATACCGAGCGGCGCCGGCCTTCTCTTTCTCGGCGAAGCTGCCACGCTTGAGGAGACCTCTCGCGAGATCGCCATTACATTTGCCATTGCTCTGCTGGTCGTTTTTCTGGTTCTGGTGACGCAATTCGAAAGCCTTACAAGCGCCGCCGTGGTCATGATCACAGTGCCTTTCGGCATTGCTGCTGCCGTGTTGGCACTGTTTCTTACCGGCACGACCATCAACATTTACAGCCAGATCGGCGTTCTCGTACTGATCGGCATCATGGCGAAGAATGGGATCTTGATGGTCGAATTCGCAGATCAGCTTCGAGACCGGGGCGCAACAGTTCTGGAAGCTGCGCGTGAAGCCGCCACTGTGCGCCTGCGTCCAATCGCCATGACGATGGTGTCCACGGTGCTCGCGGGACTTCCCTTGATCCTTAGCGCAGGGCCTGGCTCGGAGTCCCGCTCCGCTATCGGCTGGGTTATATTTGGGGGTCTCGGTCTTGCCGCGATGTTCACTTTGTTCCTGACGCCCGCTATCTACGTCATGGTTGCTGGGCTGTCGAAGCCCCGCGCCAGCGCTTCCGAGGAACTTGCAAGTCAGATCCGAGAGTCGGAGCAAAAAAGCGCTTAAGTAATCTTTTCACGACCGATTTGTCCGAAAACCGGTTTCCACTTTTCGGTGCGCGAAGAATTTGCCTGCGCGATTTGTCCGAAAACCGGTTTCCACTTTTCGGTGCGCGCTGTATGAACAAATCCAGCTAAGCCATTCTGGCTCCGTGTAATCCTTCCTGAACCGGGGCATTCGTCCATGTTTGACATTTTGGGTCTGATCCTGCCGCTCTTCGGGCTCATTCTGCTCGGATACGGAACCGCGCGCATCAAGCACCAGCCCCTGGAAGCCCTTGGATGGCTCAACACTTTCATCATCTATCTTGCTCTGCCCGCTCTATTCTTCCGCCTTTTGTCCACTACGCCTGTAGAACAGCTTGCGAGCTGGAACTTCATTATCGCCAATATCGGAGCGACATTTGCAATATTTGCCCTGACATTCACGCTGGGGCTCGTAAACAGCCGGGGCAGCGTGGCGGAGGGAACGATCCAGGGGCTTGCCGGCGCTTACGGCAATATCGGCTATATGGGTCCCGCAATCGCAATCCTGGCGCTCGGCGAAAAGGCGGCCATCCCCGTTGCATTGATCTTCTGCTTCGAGAACATCATGCATTTCACCCTTACACCTGCTCTGATGGCGCTTTCAGGCAAACAGAAGCAAGAGCCTATACGCCTTGCCCTCGAAGTCGTGCAGCGCATTCTCTTTCATCCGTTCATCATAGCAACGGCCGCTGGCGTCGGCGTCGCATTCATCGGTGTGTTACCGCCCGCACCGGTCGAACGGCTAATCGCTTATCTCGCGCAGGCAGCTGCCCCTTGCGCTCTGTTCGCGATGGGTGTGACGCTTGCTTTGCGCCCGTTGAAACGCGTTCCTGGAGCGCTATTTTACATTGCGCCAATCAAGCTGGCGCTGCATCCCGCTGCGATGTATCTCATCTTGAGTTATGCAGGCGATTTCGACCCTGTGTGGGTCTATACTGCGGTGCTTCTTGCAGCGTTGCCAACCGCGACAAATGTTTTCGTCATCGCGCAGCAATACAGCGTATGGGTCGAAAGGGCGACGGCCAGTGTGCTTTTTACAACCGCCAGCTCCGTCTTGACGGTATCATTTTTGCTATATCTAATAACGACAGGGCAACTGCCTCCCGACATTTTCATTAATGGGACACCGTAATGTGAGCGCTCCAGGATCACTGATCCTATCACACAGCGCTTTCGGTTGGTGCGACCGTCCGGCCAATCTCGTCGAGCCTCTTCTGAAGGGATAGCTTGTCGAGCGAGGCTATCGGCAGATTGACGAAGATACCGATGCGCTGATAGAGCATCCGATGCGTATCCGCGAAAGCGTAGCGTTTCTCGGCTTCACCGCCTTGCGCTCGGGAGGGATCCGGAACTCCCCAATGAGCACTGATAGGCTGTCCTGGCCAAACCGGGCAGACTTCGTTGGCGGCGTCATCGCAAACGGTGAAGACGAAGTCCATCACCGGCGAGTCTGGTTGCGCGAATTCTTCCCACGATTTGGAGCGCAAAGCGCTTATTTCGTAATTCTGATTTTGCAAAAGGTCGAGTGCATAAGGGTGAACCAATCCCTTTGGCGCGCTGCCCGCGCTGAACCCCTTGAACTTTCCCGCGCCTAGCCGGTTCATGATGCACTCGGCAAGTACGGAACGGGATGAATTGTGCGTACACAGGAAAAGCACGTTATAGACTTCATCAGACATCGATCAACTCCTCGGACAAGTCGGTTCTGTTCGCTGTGAAAACACCTTTACAAAGCTCCGGGCGCCCTTGACAGCAATCTTCAGTGAGGAAGATCAGCAAGCTCCGCATCGCTTCCGCATTAAATGCGTAACGCATGTAGCGACCTTCACGTTTCGCCACCACAAGTCCGGCCCGGTCCAATTCCTTCAGATGGAAAGATGCGCTGGTCGGGCCTATGCCGATCCGTTCACTTATCTCGCCGTCATGCAGGCCGCTAGCCCGTCTTATTCACCGGGGCGTCGAGACTGGCTGGCGGGCATAGCGTAAC
>CAYVJO010000285.1:0-4583 GCA_964451735.1 uncultured Hyphomicrobiaceae bacterium
AGTAGCTTAAAGGGTAATCCGCATGGAAGTTACCGCGGCCGCACCTGTGGCTTTAGAAATTTCTCAAGTGACAGGTGCTCAAGGTGGGAACGCTCTCCAGCAAAGTGCATATGCAATCGATAGAGCTCTTGTCGATCACGTTGCAACTTTTCAAAGCCAAGGCTCTTTCGGACATCAAGTAGGAAATCCGGCTGCTCTCGGTTCGGAGGCGCTAAAATTTCTTGAGGGGTATATGCAGCGGGTCGCCAAGTTGCAAAACAATTCTGGTGAACGTGTTGACTCGGCGAACGTCTCCAAGGACAACAGTGGAACGATTGAAATAGCGTCAGTCGATGGATCTGGGATATCATCTGGACCAGCATCTAAGGCGCTTGAGCCATCAGAAACCACATCAGCTTTGAATGGCGCTGGCGGTGCAGTGAGCATTGGTGGAACCGATGTTGAACAGGCGGTAAAGCTGCTCTCGGAGATACTAAGTTACTCGGTTGAAACCCAGGCTATTATGTCGATCACGACAAATATGACCAAAGCAACCAGTACACTTCTTCGCGGTTCTTAATTACGCCTTGGTTTTGATTGTATCTTCTAAAGAGTAGGCAATAGCCCGCTCTTTTCTGTTTTTGGGAGGACAGGCGTGGGGGCGCAAGAGGGTGAGCTTACTTCTCTTAAAATCGGTATCGCCTTTCACTTAGGTGAGACGGAATTGACAGTGAAGCAGATACAGGATCTTAATCCCGGCGTTGTTTTGCCAATCGATCGGTCCGATGGCGTAGTCGTCGATATTCTTGCTAATGGCAAGCCTATCGGGACTGGCGATTTGGTGAAAGCTGGCGATAAACTGGCTGTACGAATTACGCGGCTCATTTCCAATGAATGAGTCCTTTAATATCCTTCCACTTTTTTTCACAATCGTCGCATTGGGGATGATCCCCTTTTTTGTCGTGACGATGACGAGTTTCATCAAGATCTCAATTGTCTTGTTCCTGATACGGAATGCTCTTGGTATCCAACAAACGCCGCCAAATCTTGTTCTTTATGCTATTTCGCTGGTATTGACGGTCTATATAAGTTCGCCCTTGCTCAGTGAAATTTATGGTCGTTTGACAGTTGCCCCTATCAACCTGAACAGTGCTGAAGGTTTGCAGGAGGCGGCTGGTAAGATTCGGGAGCCGGTAAAGGATTATCTGGTGCGCTTTTCGCACCCGAATGAGCGGCAATTCTTTCTCGCCGCGACAGAGAGAATTTGGTCAGAGAGTGCGCGTGTTGAAATCAAGGAAGACGATATCCTGATCCTGCTGCCTGCATTTGTAAGTTCGGAACTCACACGTGCCTTCGAGATCGGCTTTTTGATCTATTTGCCGTTCCTCGTAATTGATCTTATCGTGTCGAACATATTGATGGCGATGGGGATGATTATGGTCGCGCCGACCCTGATCTCCATACCGCTCAAGCTTTTTCTGTTCGTGACTGTCGATGGTTGGTCCCGCCTGCTCCACGGCTTGATCTTGAGTTACAGCATTTAGAAGGCGGAGCTGGATGTCTTTTGACAGTGTTCTACTCGTCCAGATCAACAAGGCGCTGATGTTGGTGCTGATCACTTCTGCGCCCGTCTTGCTGACCGCAGTCGTTCTCGGTGTTCTGGTTGGACTGCTCCAAGCCCTAACGCAGATCCAGGATCAGACCTTGCCTCAGGCTGTGAAGCTAATTGCAACACTTGTGATCATCATGCTTCTTGGGCCGCTTTTTGCGCAGGGCATCGCGGAACAAACCTCGACGATACTGGATGAGTTTCCTCTTGTGACAAGGTAGATCGAGAGCGCTCATGAATCCTCTCGACAATCTTGGCAGCCTCGTAGATCTGGAGCAATTCATCATCGCTTGGATGATAGCACTGGCCCGGATAGGAGGTTTTTCGACCGTATTTCCGATATATTCCCGCCTCGGGCTAACCGGGCTCTTGCGAGGAGCGGTATCTCTCGCGCTATCCCTGCCGCTTGTTCCTTTCATCATGATGGCAATGCCTGAGAGGGGTGATCTTTGGCATCTGCCCCCCATGCTGTTCAAAGAGGTCGTTGTCGGTGCAATCATAGGACTTTTTCTTGGCGTCCCAATCTGGGCCGCAGAGGTTGCCGGCGAAATTCTGGATCTTCAGCGCGGGGTCACATTTGGCGATATCTCTGACCCAACCTCCGTTTCGAACAATAATGTCACCGGTAATTTTTTTGCTCTGCTAATCCTGGCAATCTATTTTTCGAGTGGTGGGCTCAATATCACTGTCAAAGCGCTATACGATTCCTACGGCCTATGGCCATTTCAATCCTTCATGCCGATTTTCAGCGAGCAGTCCGGGAAACTCTTGCTCGATTTGCTTGACGATATTTTCGGCCTGGGCTTCATGCTTGTCATACCCTTGATCTTGTCGTTTCTACTCATAGACCTCTCGCTTGCTCTCGTTGCAAGAGCTGCGCCGCAAATTAACATATTCATACTTTCATTGACTGTGAAGAACCTGACTTTTGCGTTGTTGATCGTTTTATATATGGTCTTTCTCGTTGGATATATGCGCGAGAGCCTCTCATGGCTCATTGATGTGGGTCCAAAACTTGAGCTGGTAGCACCAGATAGAAACTGAAAAGTTCTGAAATTTTACAATAATCTGACGCCATAGATTTTGCGCCCTTAGGGATAGCTCAACTCCTTTGTTCGCTTTTTGAAACCGAGCAATTGCTGTGTCACGTAGAGTTTATGATTTTCTTTTCTCTGCTGTTTTTTCTTTCCAGAATATCGTGACTATTATGAGCGAGCCATGGTTTTTGGTGTATAGTCATCTTATAAATGCTTGCGCAGGGCAATTCGGTAGTGGTATAATTGTAATTATGGAAAGAATACTTGCGGTTGTCACATCTTAGTCAAATGACCGCTATAGCATCTTCAAAGTGGGTGGACTTTAGATATAGGAGAGGACAATGAGCGGAACTGGAAGTATCACCAGTGGCGGCACCAGCACTGGCAGTTTAACAGACGGTAAGATAACTGACTCCGAGAAGGCGAATTTTCTGAGAGCGCTTGCCGACTTGATCGAGAATAGTATTGGTAGCCAAGGTAATTCATCTTCGGGCTCCAGCGGCAGCAATGGAAGCAGCTCTTCTAACAATAGCGGTTCGCCCGAGCCGTCCATTTACCTTGAAGATATAAGCCTTGGCTGGTGGGGTGATCCTCACGGTCATGGCGAGGGCAAAGTCAACGGAACCAATGTTGATTTCAAACTTGTTACCAAGGGCGGTGATGGTGAAATCATCAACTGGCTCGAAGCCGACAAGAGCGGCGGTGACGATAACGATATCAGCATTACATCTGAGTTCATCTCTCTCGGTCGCAACGATGACAACACCTTCGCAGGCGACACAACTATCAAGATAGGCGACAACGAGATCGCTGTCGATCCAGGTGACGACAAGGACAAGGATGACGCTGTCATTACAGTCAATGGAACGAAGATTTCCGATTGCGACCTGAAAGACGGCTATTGCGTAACTTCTGACGGTACCAAAGTCACAAAAGACGGCGATAAAATCATCATCGAGACAGCCGACGGTGACAAAGTTGTCCTTCAGGATCAAGGCAAATATCTCGACGCCAAAGATATCAGTCTTGCTGATGGCGGGTATGACGAGCTTGGTGGCATATTGGGTGATGGCCTGACCGGCAATCTCAAGACTATAAATAACGAAGACGGTTCACCGAAGCGTACAGGCGACGAAGTCCATGTCGATGCGAATGATTACTTGGCCGAGTCGAAATCGTCTGATTGCAATACAGAACACGGTGCAGATTGGGCTAAAGAGGCTGGAGAATTTATTCGCTCGCTCGCCGGGATCATCGAGAATACGGCTGTGGCCAAGTTGTTAGTCGCGACGGCAAACTTGCTTGGTTCCAATGGTGTCGATAACAAGGGCGAAGTTGCTGATTTCCTCACAGCTTTATCTGCGCTTACAGGTGGCAGCGACAAGGCCAAGTTGAACGCGACAGCTAATGCTATCGAGTCCAACGATATCGAGGGCATCACGAGCATCGTTGAGAGTCTTGCTAGCACAAGCTGATCATGCTCTAGAATAGAGCGGCAATGGGCGGACCTTTACTGGTCCGCCTTTTTTCGTTTTCAATCGTTTGAAGACAAGGAGCGTGGCTATGTTCATCGCGCCCCTCCATCGTTGGCTTTAAGAACCTGTGCATCAATGGGTTAGCAAAAAAGTATAAATACCAGCCAAACGAAATACGTCTTACGGATGCAAACCCCTTTCAGGCTGAACCGGCAGAGCGTTAATAAGAATAATGGAAAGTACTCTGTTTGCGGTATTTTGCTGAACAGAAAATACCTGCATCTTCCGATCTGGACAATTATTCATAAAAATAAATAACAAAGCAGCCATTCGTTGGATAACCAATGAATAGCTGCTTATCTGAGACGGTAGGACTTTCGGTAAACTCTTTTCGATCAAGATCATTTCAAATGGAAAGGATCCTGATCTATATCTAATATCTGCGCACGCTTCAGAAAACTGGTGTCCAATTTTTCCGATAGC
>CAYVJO010000286.1:0-4583 GCA_964451735.1 uncultured Hyphomicrobiaceae bacterium
TTAGAACAAACCACAACCGAGCTTCTGCGTGCTATACAAAGGGCCAGCGTTCGATTCATGCCCAAGATCCCCAATAAGCCAGTGCTCCCGTCATCCCCGCTTCTACGCGATCGGGTCTCTGCGCACACCGCAGTCTGACGGACGAGAGCCTAATATAACGGCCGTCATCCGGATGGTTCCAAATTATGGCGATAATCGCATGATCGAACGATTCTCGCCGGGCGAGATCACATTGCGGCGATCATACCCTCACATATGCACAATTTCGACTTTGTCGAAACAAGCTTGCCAAATGACGTAAATCCAGGCGCTATCCATATCTTTGGCCCTCACGGCGTCCATCGATAGACCCATTTCTCGCTGACGGGCTTGCCGAAACGCCGAATCTGAAAGCTGACGTCGGCCGATACGCTTCCCGACGGGTGATATTCGATGCCGATCCGCTTCCCGTCGATTATGGGATTGGGTGCAACGGTGAACGCCTTGACGGATCCCTCGCTCGCGGAAACCTGATAATCCCAATATTCTTCGTCCGCAGACGCATGTATCGAACCGCCAGCCAGATCTATCTGGAAATAGCGGCTCCCCTCGGGGATGCCCTTGCCGGTCCGAGTCGCCACCACCTGGGCGAGATTGGGCTCAACGGGAACGTGCCAGCACCAGATCAAACGGTAGCTGTATGAGTGACTGCCGCCCGCCTGCATGGGCTGCCGCGGCCGCCAGAATGCTACGACATTATCCATATATTCATTGTCTGTAGGCAACTCGATCAGGTCAACACTGCCTTCGCCCCAATCTGACAGCGGCTCGAGCCAGGCGCTGGTACGCTTCTGATATTCCGCGTTGATGTCCTGATAATGGTCGAATTCACGCTCGCGCTGCATCAGGCCAAAGCCACGCGGCGATTTGTCGGAAAAGGCGGAATAAAGAATGTTCGAGCCGGTTACCAAAGGCCGCCAGATCCAATCGCCGCCGCTGGTTGCGATGAGCAGACCATCGGAATCGTGGACCCTCGGGCGGAAATCATCATGATACGTATGATCTGCCGGGCCGAAGAAAAACATGCTGCTGAACGGTGCTATGCCGGCGTGCGTCAGGGTGCGGCGCGGATGGATTTCACATTCGACGTCCATGATCACATCGACGCTCCGGCTTACAGTAAACCGATAGGCGCCAGCCACGCTCTTGCTGTCGAGAAGGGCATAGACGGTGACGGTATCGCTTCCCTGCTGCGGCGTTTCGACCCAGTAAGCCCGGAATGAAGGAAATTCCTCCCCCCCCGGCTGCACCGTGTCGATGGCGAGCCCCCTGGCGGACAGGCCGTAAGACTGCCCCTTGGCGCGGCCCCGAAAATAGCTGGCCCCCTGAAAAACAAGAAATTCGCTGAACACATCGGACGCGTTTATTGGGGCATGCAGCCGAAAACCGGAAAAACCGGAATCGTCGGGCAGCGGCAGACGTTCTTCTGCTCGACCAAACCGGAACATGTCCCGCTCATAGCGAATTTTCGCGGCGCGCCCATTGTCGACGAGGAACATATCGACGGGTTCCCGGTAGAGGTAGCCGGCATGGAATAGCTGCATCTGATAGGCCGAGGAACGATCCCGCCAAATCGCCCTTTCCGCCCTGAAATTGATGCTGCGATATTGATCGTAATCAAGCCCGGCAAGCACAGGGTCTGTGATCGGCGGGGGCGGCTGGTAGGGCTTGGCCGCAAGTGCTTTCGCCTTGGCCTTCAGCCCATCCCAGGAAAAGTGTTCAGTATCAGTTGGCTGATCGCCGCTTGCGAGAGACGATTTGCGCGGAGTGAGTGCTAACAGGCCCGCCAGGCCGGCAATTGTCAGGAAAGCGCGTCGATCCATAAAGCCCGCCAACCTCTTTTCCGTGATCACAACTTCGAATTCCGTCCGCATCCGGAGTGACCGGGCAGGATCAGGCCTGCCTTCAAGGCAGGACCACTCTAGCTCAAATCTTCCTCGATGAGATGACCGGCGCGATCCCGCTTGGCGGCGAGATAAGCGACATTATGGAGGGTGAAACGCGCTTTCGCTCGATGGCTGGAGACGACATCAAGTCCGGCTTCCTTGAGCGCGGCCACTTTGGTGGGGTTGTTGGTTAGCAGCTTGATTTTGTGAAAGCCGAGTTCTTTCAGCATGGCCGCAGCGAAATTGAAGCCGCGCTGGTCGAGGTCGAACCCCAGGATTTCATCCGCATCATAAGTGCTGTAACCGGCGTGTTGCAGACGGTAAGCGCGGATCTTGTTCGCGATGCCATTGCCACGTCCTTCCTGGTCGAGATACAGGAGCACGCCGCCGCCATTTTCCGCCATGAATTTCACCGACCCACGCAGTTGATCGCCGCAATCGCATTTGAGGCTGGCGAAAAGGTCGCCTGTCAGGCAGGCGGAATGAAGACGGACGTAAACCGGCTCACTAGCCTTTAGCTTGCCGATCACGACTGCGACATGATCCCTCATGCCCTCACCGCCACGGAATACGACGAATTCCGTTTCGCCAATTTCTTCCAGCGGCACCGGCGCTCGCGATACGATTCGGGGTTCGTTGATGACATGCTCACGATAATGCGTAAGCGAAGCTGCGTCGATGCGAACGAAGGCGGAGGCGAGTTCATATTGGTCCTGGCTGAGTTCTGCGATAATGGCGGCCGGCAGCAAATATGCGAGCTTCACAAGTTCAAGCGCAGCTTTCTCGGCGTCTCCCGCTCTTTTGGGCGCATGGCCGTTCAGATGCGCGCCGGCATGAGCGATCAATTCATGTATATAAGCAGCATGCAACCCTTCGACCGGAACGATACCGGCTTCGTCTATGTCGCACCCCAGAAGCCGAAGGCGTGGCTGAGACATGATCAAATGCACAGGCGCCGCGCTGATCGATGCGAGGACTTGCAAGGAGGCGTCTTCTATCGTTTCTGCAGCCGCAACCAAAAAATTCTTTTCCGGACTGGTGATGAGCACCGGGCGGCCCGAGCGCACTTCGGCGAGCGCCCGCTCCACTTCGATCTCCCTCCGATCGCCAAGCAGGCGCGTCAAACTGTCTTCAGCCATCTCACTTTTGCTCCCCTTTAAGGATATCATGATCATCAAACACAGCAATTCGAGGTTTTGTTCGGTTTCGATGACCCATGATTCGGCTGACATTCATTCAAACAGCATGAACGGCGACCCAACAACCGCGCTAAAAGCGATTTCGGCGACCGATTCTGCAAAACCTTACGTGGTTGCCCAGCTCGGCCAATCGCTCGATGGCAGAATCGCAACGCCGACCGGCGCATCGAAATATATAAACGGCTCAGGGGCTCTCGATTTCCTTCACCGGTTGCGCGCCGAAGTGGACGCTGTCGTGGTTGGGATTGGTACGGTCCTTGCGGATGACCCTCTGCTCACTGTGCGGCGCGTGCCAGGTAAAAATCCCGCCCGCATCATTATCGATCCAAACGGTCGATTGCCAAAACAAGCCAGATGTCTCTCCGAAGCTGATGCCCCAGTGTATGTGGTATCCACGCGGCAAAATTGCGACGGTGACGCCTATCGGATACTTTCTGTCGCAGACAGCGCCCACGGCATCGACCCTCATGACATCGTCGAGGCATTATTTAGGATTGGATTACGGCGCATCCTTGTCGAAGGCGGCGCCAACACCATTTCGCGGTTTCTTGCAGCAGGTGCGCTTGACCGGCTTTACGTGCTCGTTGCTCCGATTTTGCTTGGGTCGGGGCAGCCTGGCCTCGTGATGCCACCGATTGACACGCTGGATGAAGCTCTTCGTCCGCTTACGCGCTGCTATTCGCTTGGTGGCGGGGATGTGCTATTCGATTGTTGCTTTACACCGCCAGCGAAGGAGACGCGATCATGACAAGTATTGCGGGCCGGTCATCCGGCGCGGAAAGCTATTCCGGCTTCGCCAAGCTTTTGCATTGGGTCATTGCGGTCTGCATACTGATCATGATCCCCGTCGGGGTTGTCATGGGTCGCATCGAAGGCGGCGATGTCCAGAACCTTTTATACAATGTGCACCGTTCCTTCGGCGTCCTGATCCTCGCTCTCATGCTCATCCGGCTGGGCTACCGTTTGACACATGGCGTTCCCGATCCGGAACCGACCTTGACGAACTGGCAACGGGGGGTGTCGCATCTGGTTCATCTTTCCCTTTACGCAGTTTTGATCGCCCAGGCCTTGATCGGCTGGATAGCCACATCAGCATATGGCGCGGCGATCTGGGTGTTCGGCCTTTTCATCATGCCCGATCTCGTCTCCAAAGATCAGGAACTGGCGAAACCCTTATTTCTCGTTCATGACATTCTCGGTTACGTCGCGGCTGGATTGGTCGCTCTTCATATCAGCGCCGCGCTTTACCACTATCTCATCCGAAGAGATGGCGTACTTCAGAGAATGCTGCCCTAATCCGTACCAGCCGACGCACATAGACGCATCAAGGTCTGGATAAGTGGTCGGGGTGCAGCGATTTCGTGCTTCGAATCGTCAACGTTTCCTTTATTCTACAAGTCCATGGCGCGATATATATTCATAACTGGCGGCGTGGTCTCCTCCCTCGGAAAAGGTCTCG
>CAYVJO010000287.1:0-4529 GCA_964451735.1 uncultured Hyphomicrobiaceae bacterium
CTCGCCGAGGCGGTGGCGCCGCAGCGATTGGACTATCTCAGCGTCGATCTGGACATGAACACCTCCCATATCTGGGCTGCGCTAAGGCCCTATAAGGCGCGCGTGGCGTGCATCGAGTATAACGCTTCGATCCCGCCGAACTGGGAGTTCACTGTGCCATATGATGCGTCTGCCGTTTGGGATGGTTCGAACTGGTACGGCGCGGGGCTTAAATCTCTTGAATTGCAGGGCGCAGCGCAAGGGTACAGCCTCGTTGGCTGCGATCTCTATGGCGTAAACGCGTTCTTTGTCGGCGCGGATGAAGACCTGTCCGGCTTCATCGAGCCATTCACGGCAGAGAGACATTATCAGCCGCCCCTTTATCTGGCACCTTACCGGCGAGGCCACTGGCCAGCCGCCCCGCGAGATTGATGCGCGCCCCGAAAGCGGTGAGCCGGTTTCGGCTTAGACGCCATAATAATCGCGATACCAGCCTACGAAGCGCCTAACGCCCTCCTCAATGGGCGTATTTGGCGCAAAGCCGACATCGCGCATCAAATCATCGACGTCGGCATAAGTCGCTGGTACGTCGCCAGGTTGCATCGGCAGATAGGTTTTGCGCGCTTCCCGGCCCGCTGCCTTTTCAATCGCGGCGACAAAATCCATAAGCGATACTGCATTGTGGTTGCCGATATTATAGATCCGATATGGCGAAGTCGAAGACCCTGGATCGGGCGAATTGCCCGCCCAATCGGGGTTCGGTCCGGGCACATTGTCCAGCACGCGCACCACGCCTTCGACGATGTCATCGATATAAGTGAAATCGCGCGCATGTTTGCCGTGATTGTAAATCTCGATGGGCTCGCCTGCAAAAATCTGGCTGGTGAATTTGAACAGCGCCATGTCCGGTCGACCCCAAGGGCCATATACGGTGAAGAAGCGAAGCCCGGTCACAGGAATCGCGTAAAGATGCGAGTAGCTATGCGCCATGAGTTCGTTGGCTTTTTTCGTGGCGCCGTACAGGCTGACCGGATGATCGGCATTATGGCGGACGCTGAACGGCATCTCCGTGCTCGCGCCATAAACAGAGGACGAGGAGGCGTAAACGAGGTGTTCCACCTTGTGCACGCGGCACCCCTCCAGAATGTGCAGGAAGCCCGTCACATTCGCATCGACATAGGCGTGCGGGTTGACCAGCGAATATCGGACGCCTGCCTGTGCAGCCAGATGGACAACACGCCTGGGCCGGTGCAAAGCGAAAATCTCTTCCGTAGCGAATCTGTTCGCGATATCTGCCAGAATGAAATGAAACGCATTGCGCCCTTCAAGCTGAGCAAGTCGCGCGCGCTTGAGAGCGGGGTCGTAATAGTCGTTGAGATTATCGAGGCCGATCACTTCATGACCTTGATCGAGCAATCTCTTCGCTGTAAAAAAGCCGATGAAGCCAGCAACGCCAGTGACAAGAATTTTCATGATTTGCGTATTCGTGTGGTGGAAGATGCCATACAAGCCGAGCGCTGCGAGCGCTATGCAATTGACGTCTTATGAGACCAGTATTATACACGCAAGCAACGTCTGACGCTCTCAACAACAACATTGCCTTGTCGAAGGCGTGAATTCGCGGCCTGACAGCGCGGCTCGGATCGAATTATTAAGGTTTAAGGACAGATGGCCAATACAAAATCCGCCAAGAAAGCGGTTCGGGTAATTGAACGCCGCACCGCAATCAATAAAAACCGCCGCAGCCGTATGCGCGGGTTCATTCGTAAAGTTGAGGAAGCGATCGCATCCGGAGACAAGAGTGCGGCCGAACTGGCCCTGAGGGCGGCACAGCCCGAAATTATGCGCAGCGCCCAAAAAGGCATTCTGCACAAGAACACTGCGTCCAGGAAAATCTCTCGTCTTTCAACGCGCATTCGGGCTTTGGCGGTCTAAATCGGCTGTTTCTCTCGACTCTTAAAACGCTGTTGTATCTGCGCAACGCCCAGCATTAGCTGGGCGTTTTTGATTTTTTAAGTTGCGTATTGGATTTCGTTTTGAATCAATATCTTAATGGTTAGGTAAGCATTCTCAATTTAAGATTGCATAAAATGTTTTTATACAATCAAGGAAAAAATGGAGCGGATCAATGGATTCGTATTGACCCATAAAGTCAAAGCAACGATTCAGCCGATCCCATTTTTTTCATTTATATACAGTGCCTTAGCGTCAACATGTTGAGTCGGATATGTGTGGTTCGCCATCCTGCTCTTCCCCTCCCCGACCTTCTCGGCGCAGCTCCGTCACGGCGGGCCGATTGCAACCCAGGAGTATGGCGTGTATATTTCCAACATCCGAACGGGGATGTTTTCCCCTCCTGATATTTTTTCCTGTGTATTGCGTACCGCCGGTTCTGGCGTTTGCAACTTGGCCATTGCGAGCGCGTTGAGCTGAATTGTCGATGGTTTTTGTGGTTTACTAAGACGACCGCTTTCGCGCACTATATGTGCTTCCCTTTGTGCGGCGTGGGAAACATTAATGGCGTGTTCGCGGTTGGTGAGCAGGAGGTTTTAATGTTTAGCGGGTTAGAGCGACAGCGCACGGCGCTGAGCCGCCAACGGAGTGTCGCATGGGCCTGGATAAAAGCCAACGGCATTGTAAACGATCGCCCCATGCCAAAAAATTCCATGTTGACGACGAGCGTGCTTCGCACGAACGACTTAATCGACGCGGGCACAACTGGCAATTGGCGTGACAGCTTAGCCGCGATAACTTATCGCAAACTTGCGCGTCAACTTTGCGAACAATTTTACGATCTCTCGATTTTTCAAGCCTGGCGAAACCAAACGGTCGAAACCGTTTCTCCTGGCCGGATGCTGAATCCGGCGCTTCCCTCCTATTGCAGGGATGCCGAAAGCGCCAGACCCCGCTTTAATCCCCATACGCTGCGACCTACAGCCAGTATTTTGACGGCTGTTCTTCCAAGCGAGGGTGAACGGCGTGGAGCAGTGCTCATCGCGTTGAAATCGAGGGCGGCGTAGCTCCGTCTACTTTCTATTTTCAAGCCTTTCAATAGCTGTTCGTTAAGAAACGGCAACGATGACTTTGCGCGGTCTATAACCGCTGCGGAGCATGATAGCGGGGTATTCCAGTGACGACGTTAGCAATAAGCGCGAACGCGATCGAAGGTAAATGGCGGCGGGTTCAAGCCCGTCTGCGCGCCGAACTTGGAGAAGATGTTTTTACGAGCTGGTTCGGGAGAATGGAGCTTGATGCTTGCGAGGCTGGCGCGTTGCAGGTTTCAGTGCCTACGAAGTTTCTGCGAAATTGGCTGCAATCCCATTATTCCGAGCGCCTTCTCGACTGCTGCCGTGCGGAGATTCATGATGTGGAACGCGTGGAGTTTCGGGTTCGCCAGCCACATGACGCTGCCATTGCCGAGAGACGGCGTCACGAGCTGACGGCACCCAAACCACAAGTCGTCAAATCCGACACACCGCCTCGGGCCGACGAGCCTCCAGCCTGCGACGGGCGCACGGGTTGGGAGGGTTTCGAAGGCTCCCCATTGGAGTCTCGCTTCACATTTTCTTCATTCATCGTGGGTGCGTCCAATCGGCTGGCCCATGCGGCTGCGTTACAGGTAACCGAGGCCGTCGCCGATCATCCCTTACGATACAATCCACTCTATATTCACGCCAAAGTCGGGCTCGGAAAAACCCATCTTCTTCACGCCATCGCCTGGGAAGCCAAGCGTCTCAAGCCAAGGGCGAAGCTGCTTTACCTCACCGCCGAGCGCTTCATGTACAGCTTTGCGGAAGCCTTGCAGGCGCGAGACGCGGTCGCTTTCAAAGACAAGATCCGCGCCATCGATATTTTGCTCATCGACGATATCGAGTTTCTCCAGGGACGCACTTTCCAGCAGGAGTTCTGTCATACGCTCAACTCGCTGATCGATGGGGGCAAACAAGTCGTCGTCGCTGCGGACTGTCCGCCCATGCAGCTTGAAAGCTTTGACGCGAGGATGCGCTCGCGCCTGTCCGGTGGACTAGTCGCCGAGATTTCGCCGATGGATTACGATCTGCGCCACAAGATCCTGAAGCGCCGCGCAGCGGAAAAAGCCGAACAGGAACGGGGGTTCGGCATCCCCGAACCGGTCATCGATTATCTGGCCTCGCAATTGACCGAAAGCGGGCGCGAACTGGAAGGCGCAATCACCAGGATACACGCCGCATTTCAGTTAACCTATCAGCCGATCACCGTAGATAGCGCTGAGCATATTATCGGCGATCTGATCCGCGGCAAAGAACCAAAAAGGGTCAAGATCGACGATATTCTGCGCGTGGTCATGAAGCACTTCGGCGTCAATCGCGGCGACCTTCTGTCAAGTCGGCGCAACAGATCGATCGTCCGCCCCCGCCAAATTGGCATGTATCTCGCTAAATCGCTGACCTCGCGATCCCTGCCTGAGATTGGGCGGCGGTTTGGCGGACGCGACCATACGACCGTGCTTCACGCCATCCGGAAAATTGAAACTTTGCTGCAGGAAGATGGAAGTCTCAAGGAGGAGGTCG
>CAYVJO010000288.1:0-2112 GCA_964451735.1 uncultured Hyphomicrobiaceae bacterium
CTGCGCGAGCGCGCCCGCTAGGTCGAAGATCGCGAGGATCGCGGCTTTCGCGTCCGGAGCGGCGGCAATTGCGGTGTCCAAAGCCTGCTGCCGGGTCTCCGATAAGGCCGTGTAGGCGGCCAGCGCGAGATCCTCCTTGGAGCCGAAATTGTTGTAGAGCGACATCCGTGCGACTTCGGCCTCGCGGATGATCTCGTTAATCCCGACTTGGCTAAGGCCCCGTTCGGTGAAAAGGCGAAGGGCCGCTTCGGTCAAGCGCTCTCGGGCAGTTTGCTGCATAAAGACTCCTATGTAGACTAGTCTGTCTATATAGCGGACATTGCGCTTATCTGCAAGACCGGAAAGGCATGAGGCGATGTTTTCGACGCGCGGCTCCGTTGCGATTACAGCGCATATTGCGGTGCAGCAAATTCATGCTGCGCTGCTCCTCCTTGGCCTGATCCAATGTGAATTCGCAGGTTATCATCTCGACACCGCTTGCCGGGACTTGCTCCCAGACCGTTGATATCCATTATTTCGCAACACCTGGTCCGCAATCCCAATCTATTCACCTAACTGCCGCACGAAGGAGCAGTGACATGTTCCCGGCATGGCCGGCTGCGTCATGATCGGGCAGTCTGTGATCAATGTGAAATCAGGCGGGCGAGGGAGGCTGTCCTCCCTTTGGGCGGATGGTACGGTGCGCACCTACCTTGTTGAGGGCCAGCTTTTCTTTGCCTCCGCAGAGAACTTGAGGCGCTACGCGCTGCCACCGATCATCTTCGCGCCTCGGGCCTGGATACCACACCGCAGGCCTTGACCGGAATGCCCAAGAAGGTGATCGCCGAACTCGTCGAGAGCAGGGGGATCGGCCTACTGGTTATGGGCGCGTATGGTCATTCGCGCATCCGAAGCCTCGTCATCGGGCCGACGACTATGGAGATGATCCGCTCCTGCAAGGGAAGCAGGAGGTTCGGACGCTGAGTGCAGATGGCCGGAAGGCGCGGGGCGTAGTGGCTCTAGCCCTCTGGATTGCGCCAGCCTGATCGGGTGTTCCTTATCCGATGTGCGCAACATGGTTCGATTTCGCGGAAATCGAACGCAGTCGGCTTCACAGACTGAGCACCTGCGCGAGGTAGATCGTACTCGCAGCATCGCGGTCCTGCAGCGGGTTGGGGAACGTCACGATCTGCGCCCGCGCCGACGCAAACACCACACCCAGAATCGCCATGAACGATTCGTCCGGCGGATCGTTTGACCAGAGTGCGAACACGCCGCCCGGGTGAAGATGACCGGAAAGCTGACCCAGGCCGTCTTCGGTATTGAATGATGCGTGGCTAGGATGGAGGACATGCCTAGGTGAATGATCGATATCCACCAGAATGGCGTGGAAGCGGCGCAAAGGATCGAGCGGATCGAAGCCAACCGCGGATCGCGACAGAGCGAAGAAGTCGCCTTGCACGAAGCGGCAGCGCTCATCCGCCATCAGCTCGGCGCCGAGCGGCACCAAAAGCCCCCGCTCATGCCACTCGATGATTTCAGCAAGCCGCTCGACGACTACGAGTTCCCGCACATCCGCGCTCTCTAGAACGGCTCGCGCTGTATAACCGAGCCCCAGCCCGCCGACGAGCACGTCGAGCCCGCTTTGTCCCGTAAAGGGCGTAAGCCCCAGCCGGCCGAGAGCGATTTCCGAGGCGGTAAACAGGCTCGACATCAGAAATTCGTCGTTCAGCTGGATTTCAATGATATCGATGCCGGTTGAGAGCTGCCGGCGCCGCCTGAGGCTAAGAGCGCCGATAGGCGTCTCGCGATAGTCGAGTTCCTTGAAATAGACGCTCATCGCGACCTCCTAGATCGCCGGACGTTTCATCAAAATCGGCCGGGACGCTTTATATATCGGTTTCAGCATCGGACCGAAAACCGCTGCGCACTTTTCGGTCCGATGCAATAAAATCCCTCATCATCGAAACAAGGGCAAAATATCGGCGAGATCAATACATCTTTGAACTGCTGCGCGGTTCATCGGCAATCATCGGCTGCCTGCACCGTGTTGGCGAGACCGCATGACCCTGGACTCCGAGCTAAGAATGATGAGATCTGCTCACGCGCTATAATCATCCGAGCGGGTCGGCG
>CAYVJO010000288.1:2122-4529 GCA_964451735.1 uncultured Hyphomicrobiaceae bacterium
CAGGTGAAACTGCCGGCGCTTGAACCTCGGACGAGATCCGCCCGCGCCGGAGATCATTCCGCCACCAAGTCGCGGACCCGCGGGAATAGCGCTAAGCGCCTACCTTGCAAAACCCCTGGCAATCATCTTAATTATAATCCATCGGGCGACTTGGGCAGAAGGGTGAGCGCCCATAACCGGCATCGAAATTACTCAAGTCGATACTCGCTTTGAAACCTAAGATCGGACCTTTTCCTGGCAAGCGTTGTTGGAAAGAGGTATGACTGCGACCACGACAAAGGATCCAGGCGCGTTGCTATCCAAATTCCGACAGGCAAATCGCTCATGACGTTATGGCTGGTGCCCCTGATACCGTTCATAGCGGCGGTGTTTCCACCTTTGGTGATCGGTTCTGGCCGCAACGTCTGTGCCGCCGTCACGGGCATGGCAACGTTTCTCGCGCTATCCCTGCTGCTCTCGCACGCCCCCGCGGTCTATCGCGGCGAGATTGTCCAGATGCAGATAGACTGGCTTCCGCAGATCGGTATGTCATTCTCGTTCTTCGTCGATGGACTGGGGCTGTTCTTTGCGACCCTCATTCTCGGCATCGGCCTGCTGATCATCGTCTATGCGCGCTTCTATCTGAGCCGCAACGATCCGATGGGGCGCTTCTACGCCTATCTGCTGCTGTTCCAAGGCGCGATGGTGGGCATCGTACTATCAGACAACATCTTGCTGATGCTGGTGTTTTGGGAACTCACCAGCCTGACTTCCTTCTTGCTGATCGGCTATTGGCGGCACCTGCCTGAGGCGAGGCAAGGCGCCCGCATGGCGCTCGTTGTCACGGGCGGCGGCGGATTGCTGCTGATCGCTGGCATGCTGATGCTGGGCCACATTGCTGGCTCTTACGAGCTGTCGCAGATCCTGCAGCGTGGCGAGCAGATTAAGGCCTCGCCGCTCTACCTTCCGATGCTGCTTCTAATCCTCGGCGGCGCCTTCACCAAGTCGGCGCAGTTTCCGTTCCATTTCTGGCTGCCGCACGCCATGGCCGCGCCGACGCCCGTCTCGGCCTATCTGCATTCCGCCACCATGGTGAAGGCCGGCGTCTTTCTGCTGGCCCGGCTGTGGCCTGTGCTGGCCGGCACTGACGCCTGGTTCCTGATTGTGGCGCCGGTCGGCCTGATCACCATGCTGGTCGCTGCCTGGATCGCTATCTTCAAGGACGATCTGAAAGCCTTGCTCGCCTTCTCTACCGTCAGCCATCTCGGGATGATGACGATGCTCCTCGGGCTCGGCACGCCGATGGCCGCGATCGCCGCCGTGTTCCACATTCTCAATCACGCGACCTTCAAGGCAGCGCTGTTTATGGGGGCTGGCATCGTCGACCACGAGACCGGCACGCGCGACATCCGCCGGCTGGGCGGGCTGCTGACGCTGATGCCGATCACCGCCACGCTGATGCTGATCGCTTCGGCCTCAATGGCGGGGATACCGCTGCTTAACGGCTTCTTGTCCAAGGAGATGATGCTGGAGGAGGCACTGCATACGAGTTATGCCGGGATACCCTGGTTGTTTCCGGTGCTGGCCGGGCTGGCGACCATTTTCTCCGTCGCCTATTCAGCGCGTCTCGCGGTCCGGGTGTTCTTCGGACCCGAGCGGCAGGACTACCCCGCCCATCCGCACGATCCGCCCACAGGCATGTGGCTGCCGGTGGCCGTTCTGGTCATCTCCGTGGTGGCGGTCGGCCTGCTACCAGCGCTGATCGCCGGACCGATCGTTGAACGCACCGCGCTAGCTGTCATCGGCGCGCCGCTGCCGTCCTACTATCTGGCCATATGGCACGGCGTCACCCCGGCCCTGATCGTCAGCATGGGGGCGCTTACCGCCGGCGCGGCGCTGTTCCTTGCCTACCAGCCGGTCAACGGCCTGCGCCTCGGCTTATCCCGGCCGGATGCTAAGACTATGTTCGATGCGGCAATTGCGTGCAGTGTTGCCGGCGCCCGCTGGAGTATCGCGCGGACGCATACGGGATCGCTGCAACTCTACATGATCGTCATCCTTGGCACCGTGCTGCTGCTCGCGGCCGGCGGTTTCTGGACGGTATCGCACGGCACCGGCGCGCGCGATACATTGCCGATGTCTTTGCCGGCGGCCGTCGCCTGGATCGCCCTTGTCGCAGCAAGTGTGGCGGCGGCCTTGCGCCACCATGAGCGCGTCTTCGCGCTGGTGCTGACCAGCATCGTCGGCCTGATGGTGTCGCTGGCATTCCTGCAGTTTTCCGCCGTCGATCTGGCGCTGACGCAGATTTCCGTCGACGTGGTGACGACGATCCTGCTGCTGCTCGCGCTCAACCTGCTGCCCAGGACAACGCCGCGAGAATCAGGACTGCTGACTCGCTGGCGTGACGCGGGCATTGCATCCGCCGCCG
>CAYVJO010000289.1:0-4529 GCA_964451735.1 uncultured Hyphomicrobiaceae bacterium
GCCCCCGTCTTTCAGCAGAAAACTGACGATCCGCCCCAGACGGCCGAGTTCGCCCGCCTCGCGAGTCTTCAGGAACATGGCGAAATCCTCGCTTTTCTCGGCAAGCTCCAGAAGGACGTTGTATTTCTGTTTGAAATCCTGCCAGAAGGCGTAAATGCGCTCAGTGGTTTCGGCGGCGATGACGTCGATCTGCCCTTTGAGATCACTTTCGATCGCTCTCGCCAGTTCGCTCCTAATGAGTTGCTTGGCTTCGTCGGATTTCATCCGCTCTGCAATCAGCGGGAAGACGCCTTCTGAGGCTTCATACAAATCGCGTGCAATTAGGGCGAGGCCAATGAAACCCGTGAATGTCGAAATGATCCGCGTTGCGATCAGCCCTGCGACGCGGCGGCCGATGCTGGCGACCATGCGCGCTATGATACGGCGGCTGATGATGAGCACGATGCCGGAAATCGTTCCGACATTTTCGACGAGCAGATCGCCGGTTCCGATTTTTGCGCCGCCAGCTCCGGAGACGACTTCGCTTTGGTTTTCGGTCTCTCGTTCGAAAACCTGTGCGATAGCGCCGCCATACCGGCTCTGAAGTGCGGTGCGTACGCATTCGATTACCGGACCGGATATCCGGCTCGCCGCTTCTTCCAACCTGTCGCCGAAATCCTTGCCGACGCCCTGCGCCAGATCCGAAATGGCGGCCTTAAAGCCCTCCGAACCAAAGGCGCGTTCGGAGACGGCGATAGCGGTCTTTTCCGCGGTTTCCTGGCTGATCGTGGAATAAGCCCGGTCCAGGATCGAAGTGTCTGCGCGCACGATGCGGATGGCTTCATCGATCTCGCGGTCCAGGCGTTCGTTCATCTTGACTTCCCGCCAATACTTATCGATCAGCGCGGAGTAATCGATCTTGCCGAGCTGCTCGCTCAACGCCGTAGTCGTAAGGGCTTGCAGCTGCTGGCGGACTTCAGGATCGCTCAGATTCTGGCATTGCTCGATGCTGACAGACAGCGTCTGACGCGCTTGAGCGCCTGTCGCTTGAATTTGGGTGAGCAAGAACGCAAAGGCTGTAATCGAGCCGATGAAGGCGCGGAGAGGATGATCCCAGAATGACACGCGCGTTTCCTCGCAATGCGAGGCCGCCATAGTGGCGGCCCTGGATGAAACTTATGGCCGGATCGCTTGTTCCGGTCCCTATGCTTCAATATTGCGCGGACTTCTACAGATTGAAAGAGACACCACCAAAAAGCAGGGCCCAGGCGACCAGCGTCACCTCGAAGGGGTGGCCGGCGACGATGGGCGTCAGGATCGGAATGTCGATCGCGAAATAGCGGGACAATATGATGAGAATGACGAGAATGGTTGACGCTGCGAACATGCCGAAAGACGGAGCGCTGAGTTTCATGATAATAACCTTCTTGTTATAAGCGATTTAAAAATAATGATTTAAGCGTAATAAACCGTGTATTGGAGCGGTCAAATCGTTATGTTTTTCTCAGCGGCCGCCTTGTTCAGCGCTACACGCACTGGCGCAAAAGACCGGCGATGATGAGGTGTCACACCGAATTTCGAGAGCGACTCCGCATGGGCGCGCGTGCCATATCCCTTGTTGCTGTCCCATCCATAAGCTGGGAAATCCTCCGATAGCCGGTCCATCAGACGGTCCCGCGTTACTTTGGCGATAATCGAAGCGGCTGCGATGGATGGGCAAAGACTGTCGCCCTTGACGACGGTGACGGTGCGCTGTGGCAGATCTGGGCGCCGGTTGCCGTCAACCAGGGCGACGCTTGGGGGGGTGGGAAGCATGGCGGCTGCCTCGGCCATCGCCCTCAGAGATGCCTGCAGGATATTGAGGCGATCGATGTCCCCGACGCCGACGATCCCAACGCCGACCCATGCCATCTCATGGATCGCGTCGAAAAGGGCGGTACGGGCGCTGGCGGAAAGACGTTTGGAATCGTTCAAACCGGCCGGGATGCGCTGACACTTAAATATCACGGCTGCTGCGACGACCGGACCCGCCCAGGGTCCGCGTCCAGCCTCATCAAGCCCTGCGACTAGCCCGTCACTTTGACCAGCTAGCGCACGTTCAGCTTTCAAACAAGGCTTTTTTTCCAAGGCGAATATATCCATGGCACTCACACTGCATGGCGTTTCCATGACCGCAAGCGGGGAATTCAGGATTTAAACAGATCAAGCTGTCCCTTTGGAATAATGGGGGGACGGAAAAGGTCGCGACGCAATGGCTGGCGCCTGCAATTGAACCCCAGCCGCCGTGTGGCGATATGAAAACGCTGGGCGATCAATTCGGCATAGGGGCCGCGTCCGGTTTGCCGTTCGCCCCAGGCGGAGACGTAATCCTTGCCTCCTCGCATTCCTCGCAGAAGCGCCATAACCCGCTTGGCGCGATCCGGCAACTCCGCCGCGAGCCATTCCTGGAATAGGGCGCTGATTTCAAGCGGCAATCGCAAAAGGACATAGCCAGCCTCGCTTGCGCCGGCCCTGGAGGCGTATTCCAGAATCATTTCGATCTCGGCGTCGTTCACGGCGGGAATGATCGGTGCTGTCATCACGCCCGCTGGCACTCCCGCCTCGCTGAGGCGCGCAATCGCTTCGATGCGGCGCTCAGGGGTTGAAGCGCGCGGCTCCATCTTGCGCGCGAGCCGCCTGTCCAGCGTCGTCACGGATAGGAAGACCTTGACCAGGTTTTTGGCTGCAAGCGACGCCAGCAGATCGAGATCCCGCAGGACAAGCACCGATTTTGTGACGATGGTTACTGGATGGTTCGCACGGTCGAGGATTTCCAGGATTTGCCGCGTGAGCGCATAGGTTCGCTCGATGGGCTGATAGGGATCGGTATTCGTGCCGAGGGCGAGGGGGGTAACCTTGTATCCAGGCTGGGACAACTCATGGATAAGGCGCTCCCCCGCATTGGTCTTGGCGATCAGGACGCTCTCGAAATCGAGGCCGGCGGAAAGTCCGAGATAGCAGTGAGTCGGCCGAGCGTAACAATAGATACAGCCATGTTCGCAGCCGCGATAGGGATTGATGGATTGCTCGAAGGCAATGTCGGGAGAGCGATTTCTGGCGATGATCGTTTTGGCCCGTTCGAGCCGGACCTCGGTCTTGAAGGGCTCAAGGGCGTCGAGCCCATTCCAGCCATCATCAAACTCCTCCTGGACTTCCGTCTCGAAGCGTCCTGTCAGCCGCGATTGCGATCCACGGCCGCGACGGCGACGGGTTTCAACCGTTGGCTGATCGGGCGATGGTGGGCGGGGCTTGGTGATTGGCTTGCGAACCATGTCAAACTGTAACGCGAACCTTGGAACAAATAAAGAACATAATGTGTAATCCAAGTGAGAAATCGCGCAGTGTGCGGAGCTGGGGCCGGTCTCGTATGTGTGACCCAAAAGGGACCGCTGCAGCCAAGGAAAGCGGTTTTCCGTGCGCAAATATCGTCTATGATCCCCATCGCCATGATCTCAGTTGTGATACCCACGCTCAATGCGCAGTCCGGACTTGCCCGCACATTGACGGCGCTCGTTCCAGCAGCCATTGAAGGCTTTGTCAGCGAGGTCATCATTGTCGATGGCGGATCACTGGATGCGACGGCGGACATCGCGGACGATGCAGGCGCGCGCTTCATTCGGTCAGCGGAAAAGGGCAGGGGGCAACAGCTCGGGCTGGGCGCTCGCGAAGCGAGGGGCCGCTGGCTGCTGTTCCTCCACTCCGACACTATCCTGCAAGCCGGGTGGGAAGAAGCGGCATTTCGGCATATCCAGGCCGTCGAGACAGGACAGACGCCGGATATGGCGGCCGCTTTTCGCTTCGCGCTCGATGATCGAGGAATGTTTGCCGCGTATCTGCAAGGCGCGGTCGCTCTTCGATGCCGGCTGATGAAAATGCCTTATGGCGATCAGGGCTTATTGATATCTCGCCTGCTTTACGATGAGGTCGGCGGTTACAAACCGCTCGTATTGATGGAGGACGTCGATCTGATCTCGCGGTTGGGCCGCTCCCGCGTCACGATCTTGCATGCGCAGGCCGTCACCAGCGCGGCGCGCTATCGAGCCGAAGGGTATGGCCGCAGGATGATCCGCAATCTCGCCTGTCTCTTCCTTTATTACCTGCGTGTTCCCCCTCATGTCCTTGCCAGGCTCTATGGCTGACAAACTCAGCCATGGCTGTCGGCGGCGTCTCATCATCATGGCGAAAGAGCCTCGCATGGGCGTTGTGAAAACGCGGCTGGCGCGAGAGGTCGGAGCCGTAGCAGCCGTACATTACTATCGCACGGTGACGGCCAATCTCATTCGCCGTCTGGCGTACGATCCCAGATGGAGCACGGTTCTGGCGGTTTCGCCAGATCGCGCTGTCCATTCGCGGCTGTGGCCGACAGCCATTGCTCGCACGCCGCAGGGCGCGGGCGATATTGGCGCGCGTATGGAGAGGCTTCTGCGCGCGCATCGCCTTGGGCCGGCGATCCTGATCGGCTCCGATATCCCCGGCGTACGGCGCGCTGATATTGCCGACGCCTTTGCACT
>CAYVJO010000290.1:0-2195 GCA_964451735.1 uncultured Hyphomicrobiaceae bacterium
AGAGCGCCGCGAGCGCGCCCACCAGGAGCAGCAGGAACAGCGCCAGGAGAGCCCTTCTCGTGAGGAACGCCGTGAACGCGTTCAACAGGAGCAAGAAAGGCCGTCCCGTGAAGAGCGCCGCGAGCGCGCCCGCCAGGAGCAGCAGGAACAGCGCCAGGAGAGTCCTTCTCGTGAGGAACGCCGCGAGCGCGCCCGCCAGGAGCAGCAGGAACAGCGCCAGGAGCGCCCATCCCGTGAGGAACGCCGTGAACGCGTTCAACAGGAGCAGGAAAAGCCAGCGCAGCCTGCTGCGGAGACGCCGCGCGAACGCGTACAACAGGAGCCTGAGCAACGCCAGGAGCGCCCTTCTCGTGAGGAACGCCGCGAGCGCGCCCGCCAGGAGCAGCAAGAGCAAAACCCGCGTTTAAATGAGCGCGTCGAACGCGCGCGGCAGGAGCGTGAGGAGCGTCGCGAAGAACGCCGTAAACGCCGAGAAGAAGCGCGCGAACAGTCCCGCGAGCGCGCTGGAGAGCGAGAGCAAATACGCGAGCTGTCTCGCGAGGAGCGCCAGGAACGGCGCCGTGAAAGGCAGGAATTTACCCGTGAAACCCTTCGCGACGTGAGGGAAGGGCGGCGAGAGCGGCGTCTGGATGACGGCAGCGTTATCATCGAGGAGCAAGGGCCTGGCGGCCGCCGCATCATCCGCGACCGTGAGCGGGGCCGATACGTTATCGAACATGACGAATCGGAGCGTTTGCGCGTTGGTGGGCGCGATATACGCGTCGAGGACGGCCCGCGTGGCAGTAAACGGACGATCGTCACCCGGCGCAATGGCGTACAGATCATTACCGTGAATGATCGCGACGGGCGTTTGGTCCGCCGGATCAAACGGTTTCCTGACGGTCGCGAAGTGACGTTGATCAACAATGAGTATGAAGGGCGGCGCCGTTTCCGCGACCGTGAAAGGAACGGACGCGATTTTGGCTTCTACGTCAGTTTGCCTGACTTCGTTCTCGATATTCCGGAACGGGATTACTACGTTTATGCAGATCAAGCCGATGAGGACGATATCGAGGATGTTCTGACGGCTTCCCCGGTTGGCGAGTTTGAACACGATTATACGCTCGATGAAATTCGCTACAGCCCGGATATACGCAAGCGTTTGCGCAAATTGAACTTCAACTCGATCAATTTCGAATTCGGCTCGTGGGAACTCCGTGAGGATCAGTACGGGAAACTTGACGTTGTCGCCAAAGTCATCAACCGCATCATTCAGGACAATCCCGAAGAGGTATTCATGATAGCAGGTCATACAGACGCGGTTGGCTCGGATCAGGACAATCTGTCACTGTCAGATCGCCGCGCCGAGACGGTTGCCCGAATTCTGACCGATGAATTTGGCGTGCCGCCGGAAAATCTGGTGACTCAAGGATATGGGGAATCGGACCTGCTTATCGACACACAGGCTGCGGAAATCCGCAACCGGCGCGTCGAATTGATGCGTATCACACCCGCCCTCGCGCAAAAAGATGATTAGGCGTTAAACGCAACAAGCGTGCGTCTTTTTCACGAGGACGCACGCATTCAGGCTCTCTTGGGACGTGACCCGTCCGATATAATCCCGACAACCCGTGTGTATTCGAAGAACCGGTCCTGCGAGGCCATCATTGCAGACGTTCCGTTCGATCCCTGCAGGAGGGGAAGCGTCTCCGCGATGATCAAACCCATTACGGCTCTTTTGCTCAGTGCGGCTATTATCCTTGCAGCGAACGGGCTGGAGGGCGTTCTGGTGCCTCTCCGCGCAGCAATAGAGGATTTCACCGCCATCGAAATCGGGTTGATCGGCTCAGCTTATTTTGCCGGTCTCACCATTGGCTGCATCGTCAGCCCCCGCGTCATCTCCCGCGTCGGACACATCCGCGCCTTTCTGCTGTTCGCCTCAATAGCCACGACCTCGCCGCTTCTTGAGGCGATGCAGCCCGATCCGCATCTGTGGCTGATTTTTCGGGCAATGACGGGCGTCTGTATCGCGGGGATCATGAATGTCGTCGAGAGCTGGCTGACGAGCATTGCGACAAACACGAATCGCGGCCGCGTCATGAGCGCCTATGCGGTCATCAATTTCGCGTCACTGACAGCTGGCCAGCAGCTCATGAACCTTGCCGATCCAGGCGATTTCCGTTTCTTCTCGCTGGCGGCCATTCTATGCGCGCTCT
>CAYVJO010000290.1:2205-4521 GCA_964451735.1 uncultured Hyphomicrobiaceae bacterium
TCTCCGCGGCTCCGCTTGCCTTGACGCTTTGCCCGTCACCGGCAGCGATGCGCCGTCCGAAATTCACGCTGAAGCAGATCTACACTGTTTCGCCCGCAGCGTTCGCTGGATGCCTCGGAGCCGGGCTCGCAAATGGCGCCTTCTGGACACTAAGCCCTGTCTACGCGCGAGACAGCGGCCTGCCGCCGGGGCTTATCGCGGGCTTTGTGAGTCTTGCAGTGCTGGGTGGTGCGCTGGCGCAGTGGCCGGTTGGGCGGCTGTCGGATAGCGTTGAGAGGCGGCGGATTCTGCTCGGTCTGTGCTTTGGAGCGGCCATCATCGGTGTTTTGCTGTTTTATTTCAGCAATGGTGCGCCGGCGATGCAGCTCACATTGGCGGCACTGTTTGGAAGTTTCGCGCTGCCGGTATATTGGATCTCATTTGCGCATGCGAACGACCTTGCTGATGCGCAAGAGGCCGTAAACGTCAGCGCCAGCCTGTTGCTGCTGTTCAGTGTCGGCGCTATTTTAGGACCGATTTTTGCTTCCGCGCTCAAGCACCAGTATGGACACGGCGCGATGTTCCTTTACACGGCGGCGATCCATATCCTTATCGCGCTTGCAGTTTGGTTCCGGATGACGCGCCCGCTACCCGGCCTGCGCGATAGCGCGACGCCAATGCTGTCGATAGGCTTGCAAAAATGACCCTTATATTCTCCCTCATCGTGGACTGATGCGGAGACCCGTGGCTGCCGCTGTCAGGCAGACGTGAGCGGATAATAAGCAGACCACCAAGCGTCGACATAAGTCAAAAGGCCCGAGAGCCCGCAATCGCAAGAACGCAGCGCCCCAAGGAAAAGCCAGTTTTTGAATATAGATATAAGAATTTTTTCCTTATGGCGAACTGACCACTCACTTAGCATTTAGGGTTGAAATTGTCTTTGGAAGGCCCCTATGCTTACGCGTTTTTTCGCCTGGATTAGCTTTGCCGCCGCTTTTCTGTTCATAGTAAGCTTGACAGTGTTTAGCCGTCCAGGGTTCCCTGTGATGTCTCCCGATGTCTTGTCGACAAGCTGCGCGCGCACCCAAAACTGTCCGACAGAAAAGCAGCGGGGTTTGGATGCTGTTTCCCAACGGGTAGTTGCGTCGGATCCAAGGCGCTGAAACGCCTGACTTGCAGCAATGTTTTTTCTACTTTGCGCTTGAACGATGGCCCGGCACAGTGCTCGTGCGAAGTTAGACTGCTAACAAATTAGAATCACGTTCCCCGTCCAATGAGGAGTCCATGAATTTCCAGCAATTGCGGATTATTCGGGAGACCGTGCGCTGCAACTTCAACCTCACCGAAGTTGCGGCCGCGCTCTACACGTCCCAGTCGGGGGTCAGCAAGCATATCAAGGACCTGGAGGATGAGCTTGGGATCGAGCTGTTCGTGCGGCGGGGCAAGCGGCTGCTCGGGCTGACCGAGCCTGGAGTCGAGTTGGCCGAAATCGTGGAGCGGGTGCTGCTTGAGACCGCCAATATCAAACGCCTTGCTGAACAATTCGTAAAAAGCGACTACGGCGAGCTGACCGTCGCCACCACCCACACTCAAGCACGCTATGCTCTCCCTGGCGTTGTAGCGGCCTTCAAGGCGGCATTCCCCGATGTTCGCCTCGTGTTGCATCAAGGCAATCCGACCGAGATCGCGGCCATGCTGCTCGACGGTGAAGCCGATATTGCCATCGCCACTGAGGCGCTGATCGACAGCCCGCAATTGCTCGCTTATCCTTATTATTCCTGGCACCATGGCGTTGTGGTGCCCGAGAACCATCCGCTAACGAACGTTTCGCCGCTCACCCTCGAAGCGATCGCCGAGTGGCCGATCATTACCTACCACAAAGGCTTTACTGGGCGTGGCCACATCGACCAACGCTTCGCTGAAGCCGGTCTTTCACCCGAGATCGTCATGGCAGCTCTCGATGCCGACGTGATCAAATCCTATGTCCAGCTGGGCATGGGTCTCGGCATCGTTGCCTCTATGGCCTTCCTGCCCGATCGGGACCGGCCCTTAAGATTGCTTGACTGCTCCCATCTCTTCGAAGCCCAGACCTCTCGCATTGCGATCCGCAGAGGGCGCTATTTGCGCGGCTACGCGTATCGCTTCATAGAGTTGTGCGTTCCGCAACTCACCGCGAAGGTGATCCTTGCCGATATGACCGCCTACGCGCGCGAGGAGGAGTAAAAAAAGCCAGCCGCGCGGGTGGCGGGCTGGCTTAGTCAGAGGAGGAAGAGGCACGAAAATAGTGTCTTGCGCTATAGCGAAGTCAGGCGCTTAGCGCGGGCATGCTCCCAGGCG
>CAYVJO010000291.1:0-457 GCA_964451735.1 uncultured Hyphomicrobiaceae bacterium
GTCGAGCCTTTCTTACCAGAGCTTGTGAACCGGTTGGAGGGACATGAGTTCGAGCCTGTAAAAATTCTGCAATGGCGCAATGCAGCGCTCGATTTCTCCACCCTCGACGCTTTGAAGGAAAGTTTGCGGGAAAGCCCATCCGCGGCGCGCTTGACCCGCGCGCGTGCCGCAGACGACATGATCGCACTCGATGCTCTGAGCGGCGATACCGTCATCCGTGAGCTGGCCCGCGCCCCGGCTGCGGTCAAGTCGCTTTGGGAAGTCTGTCAGGTCCCCGATTACCGCAAGATATCGACAGCCAGCCATTCCGAGCTCATCGGCTCGCTTTACAAACATTTGATGAGTGATGCGGGCGTCATCCCGGAAGACTGGTTCGCCAGCCAGGTCGCGCTTGCCGACAGGACAGATGGTGATCTCGACACGCTGTCGAACCGTATCGCCCATATCCGCACCTGGA
>CAYVJO010000291.1:467-4509 GCA_964451735.1 uncultured Hyphomicrobiaceae bacterium
GGACATTCGTCGCCAACCGGGCCGGCTGGCTTGCCGACGCCGAACATTGGCGCGGGCGGACGCGGGCGATCGAGGACAGCCTTTCCGACGCGCTTCACGAGCTCTTGACCCAGCGTTTCGTGGACCGGCGGACGAGCGTGCTTATGAAGAGCATGCGCGACAAGAACACGCTCTATGCCGATATTGAGAATAGCGGCCAGATCTTTGTCGAGAAGCATTATGTCGGAAAGCTTGAGGGCTTCCGCTTCACCCCTGACACGGCGGCGGCCGGCTTGCATGGCAAAGCAGCGCGTCATGCGGCCGCCAAGGTGCTCGCTGTGGAATTGACGGATCGCGCTGGTCGGCTGTGTGATGCGAAAGATCAGCTTTTCAAGCTGGAGCGTAATGGCGCGGTTAGCTGGGAAGGCCAGGAGATCGGTCGTCTCGAAGCAGGGGAAGACCCGTTACGTCCCGCCTTCGCCTTGATTGCGGACGAGCACCTTCCCGCCTCCGATAAGGAGCGCATCATAAAACGGGTCGAAGCCTGGCTTGAGGCGCTCGTCGAGTCGCGGCTGAAGCCGCTTGTCGAACTCTCGAAAGCGCAGGACATAACGGGCCTCGCGCGCGGCATCGCGTTCCGGCTCGTTGAAAATTTTGGCATTTTGCGGCGGGAAACCGTTTCCGAAGAGATCCGTTCGCTTGATCAGCAAGCTAGAGCCGAGCTGCGCAGATTTGGCGTTCGCTTTGGCGCGTACAATATTTATTTTCCCCTACTGCTCAAACCGGCCGCCGCCGATTTGCTTCTACTCTTGTGGGCGCTTCGGCATGGTTCCACCTTCGGCATCGACACCGCCAACCTTCCTGAGCCCCCACGTCAGGGCTTGACCTCCGTTCCTGTCGACAAGTCTCTACCCGAGCCATTCTATGCTGCGTCCGGCTTCCATGTTTGCGGTCCCCGCGCTATCCGTATCGACATGCTGGAGCGGTTGGCCGATCAAATCCGCCCGCTCACGAGTTGGAGGCCGACAGCAGAGCGTCCCGACCCTCCCGCTGGGTCTATTGGCCGGGGCGGTTTCAAAATCCAGCCGGAAATGCTGTCGATAATCGGTTGTTCCCTTGACGAAATGGGTAATGTGCTGTTCGCGCTTGGTTTCAGAAAAGAGCGTCGCCCTGTTGAAAAGCTTTCCGGCTCGCCAACGGATCGGGTGGATCCGCAAGCCATTGCGGGCGCCAGCAGTATGACGCAGGAATCACAGCAAGAACATAGCCAACCCCAGGATCAGAAGGACTCTGACATAGCAGCGGGTTCACAAGGCAGCGACACGGGCGAGCGACCGGCCGAATCCGATCTTGTGGGTTCCCTTGATAATATTGCGATTGAGTCCACTTCAGCGGAAACTGCTCCTTCGGCGTCCCCTGCCGATGGTGCATATCATAACGACTCTGCTCCGCTCACACAGACATCACCGGCTGAGACTCCGGCCGACCCCGAATTCGAGGATATCTGGCGTCCACGCCGCAGAGGACAGGGTGATGAGCGCCAGTCGGCTGAACGCCGCCCGAACCGGCCGCAGCACGCCCGGCGCAATAATCCGCCCTCCGTTCACACGCCGACTCAATCCGTCCCGGCAAATGCACAAGGCTCACCTGCCGCAAGCGAAGTGGGACAGCATCCGGAACGACGACGTCACGATCGTCATGACCGGAACCGCCAGGATGATAACCGGCGGCAGGAGCGCCGCGGTGGAAAGCCTCGCGCCAACCCCACAGTCAAGAGCGCTGCGCCCCCGTTGCGGCGCGCTAAGGATGGTGCGCCCGACCGTGACTCTCCTTTCGCTGCTCTTTTGGAGCTGAAAGAGCGCATGTCACGAGAGGCGCAGGACCAAGCGTGAGCCGATGACAGAAGCGGGTGCGCCAAGGCAGACCCAGCGTCTCGATAAATGGCTTTGGCACGCCCGCATCATAAAAACACGATCGCTTGCTGCGCAATTGATCACCAGCGGAAAATTCCGCATCAACCGGGAGAAGGTCAACAAACCTGCTTTTGCAGTAAAATGCGGTGATGTCATTACTACGTCCGTCTTTGGGCGGCTGCGTATCCTTCAGATTGCAGCCTTTAGCGAGCGACGTGAGCCAGCCACGCTCGCCTGCCAGCTTTATATCGATCGTACTCCCTCAGAAGATGCGCCGCAGTCGGTGACCTAGAGCGTAATTCACAAAAGTGGAAACCGATTTTGCGAAAAGATTACACCAAGACAAAAAGGTAAAGTCCCGTTCTGACGGGCTCAGAGCGGATCAGGCTCTAGAGCCGCCGGACACCACGCACCCTGCGAGATTATGATTTAAGCGGATTCCGGGTAATGATCGCAAGCCTGAGGCGCTTTTTGCAATGTTCAGATCGGTTTCTCGTTGTACAGCGAGGACCAAACAAAACTCTAGAGACCATTCAGCGACTCCGGTTCATTAACGGCTCTAAAGCACAATCAGAAAAAGTGGGTACCGTTTTTTCTAAAAATTGTGCGTAAACAAGTCTATATGGATCAGGATTGCTTTCATTTGAAATGATCCTGATCCAGTCGAATTCTCTCTTGGCGTTGCCGGCAATTTGCCGTTAAAACGGAGTGCGTGGGCCTGTAGCTCAATTGGTTAGAGCCGACGGCTCATAACCGTCTGGTTGGGGGTTCGAGTCCCTCCGGGCCCACCATTTGATTTTTACCCGTCTGAAACCCCGCTAACACCTTGAAAGGTATAGCTAAATCGGCGGTTCGAAAGCCCTCTTTGCGGTCGTAGGGTAATTTCCGGACAAAGGCCAGTCTGAGCACCAGTCTGCGGGCTTCCAGAGTTCCAATTTCCCATATTTTACAAGGGTTTGCGAGAAACGTCAGCGCGGTTCGAAAGGTTTCTTCGAATGCGCCGAGGGGACGCCCGATCGTTTTGATCTTTTCGCTGAGCGCGATCTTTTGTTCCTCAAGCTTGACGATCTGACCCTCATAAACGCTGATCAGGGCCGGGCTTTCGGCATTGATAATCCGCTCCATCAATTGCCCACTTTTGCGCTCCAACAAAGCGAGCTCTGCCTGGACGGTTGCTTCGCGCTCGCTGATCTTGCTCCGCCGGTCTTCCCAGAGGTCGGTCATGGCTTCCTTGGCCATATAAAAGAGCGATGGCGTGGGACGCAGCGCCTGTAACAGCACTTCAAATTCACTCTCAACCTTTTCCTTGCGAATGGATTTGCGGTGGTCGGGGCAGGCCTTCTGATCGCAAAAATAATACGGGTAAACGGCATTACGCCCTTTCGACCAGCAAGAGGTCATGGGGTGGCCGCAAGAGCCGCAGGTCACAAATCCCCGCAGCGGAAAATCCTCGCTGACATCCTTGCGGAACGGGGCTTTCGCTTTGGCGTTCAGGCGCTCCTGCGCTTTCTGCCATGTCTCAAAACTGATCAGCGGCTCATGCTTGCCGGGGCGCAAGGGAATATCCCAATTCGGCACTTCGATGTATCCTGTGTATAGGGAGCGCCCTAAGATATCGATGACGCGCTGGAGATGTACCTCGCCCTTGCGGTCCTTGGGAAAGCCGGGCGCGGCTTCAAAGAAGCGCTTTACTTCCGTGGGGGTTTCCAGCCGTCCTGAGGCAAAAGCTTCAAACGCTTCGGCAATGATGCTGGCGACGGGCTCATCCCTTACCAGCAGCTTGCCGTGCCCGCTGACGCGCTCATAGCGGTATCCGGTGGGCCGGGATAGAACCCAATAGCCATTCATCAGACGGGCGCGCATGCGGTTCACAACCTGCTCGGCATTTTTCTGGCGCTGATGCTGGGAAACGGAAGCCAGCAGGTTTTCAATAAGCTGGCTGTCGGAATCTTCTCCGAATTCAATCGAGGGGCTTTCCAGCCTGCCGCCCGCATCGCCGATGGCGGTGCGCAGTTGAATATGGGCTTCCAGCCCACGGGCCAGACGGCTGATATCGTCAATGATGACGACGTGCTCGCGGTGGCGTTTGTGCTTGCGTAGGAAAGCCAACATGGCCTGCATGCCGGGCCGATCGATCAGACCGCCGGAGA
>CAYVJO010000292.1:0-2291 GCA_964451735.1 uncultured Hyphomicrobiaceae bacterium
AGTTCTACTCGATCGCCATTTCCAACGGCTACCAGCAGGTCGATAGCGGCACCAAAATGGTGCATCTGGGCAAGAACACCTCCAGCCGGATCATCTCCAAGGGTATCGCAGCGGGGCGGTCGGATAACACTTACCGCGGCCTCGTCTCCGCGCATCGCAAGGCAACTGGTGCGCGCAATTTCACTCAATGCGATAGTTTGCTCATCGGTGACAAATGCGGCGCCCACACTGTGCCATATATAGAAGCCAAGAATTCATCGGCACAATTCGAGCATGAAGCCACAACATCGAAGATCTCGGATGATCAATTATTTTACGTAATGTCGCGTGGTCTGTCCGAGGAAGAAGCTGTCGCTTTGATTGTCAACGGCTTCGTGCGCGATGTGCTCCAGCAATTGCCGATGGAGTTTTTGGCGGAGACGCAAAAACTAATTGGCATTTCATTGGACGGATCGGTCGGTTGACCCCGGCCCTCATCATAAGGAGGTCACGATGTCGAGCGGAATAAACCCAGTATCAGGCAATCGCGGTTTATCGGAAACTGCTGCAGATAAGGCTACTGCAAGCGCGGAATTCAACGAGGCTTTGCTTGCCGCCACACCGTCGGGCACTCAGTTCGGGCAAGGAAGCAATCCTGCGCTGCGGGCGGGAGCACAAGCGCTTGTCGCGCAATACACCAGCTTCATCGCAAGTGGCCAGGTCAGAGATGCCCCGGCTCTGGCAACCGTTCTGGCCTCGATCGAGGACAAGATTATCAACAGCCCGAGCCAGCTCATCGTGGCTTACGAAGGAACGCCTCAAGCGCAGCGCGTGATCGGCGTTCTGTCTTATGAAACCACCAATTTCGGGCAGAGAGCGATCGAAGTAGATGGCATGCTCGTCGATCCGGCTCTCCAGAGAAGCGGGCGGCGGGTCGGAACCCAATTGCTGCAGGCGGTGTGGGATCGGGTTTGGCCGGGAAGGAGCGATAAAGTCATTCGGCTCGTGAGCATACCGAGCGCTGTCGGTTTCTATCAGAGTATAGGCGGCGAAGTAAGGACGCGGCCGAACGCCTGGCCCGTTATCGAATTTAATCAGCGGCCTGGCGGTCCGAGATAACTGGTCGAAAGGCTTTCGTGAGACTGTCTTTGAGTCCTGAAAGGACCCGTTCACAAGATTGTTGATATCAGTTTGTGGACGCCTTCCGGCGCGACGGCGGTTACAGGAAGATTTACATGCCGCACGAAACGGACAGCCTTGGCAAGGCGCTGACCGATTTGGCAAGCCGCAAGGTGAGAGAAAAGGACAAAAATGCTTGAAATCAAAAACCTGCACGCAGAGATCGATGGTGAACAAATTCTGCGCGGTCTAGACCTCACTTTGCCCAAAGGCGAGGTCCACGCGATCATGGGGCCGAACGGGTCGGGTAAATCCACTCTCGCCTATATCCTTGCCGGAAAAGAGGAGTATGTGGTGACGCAAGGCTCCATCGCCTGGCGCGGCGAGGACATATTGGCGATGGAGCCGGATGAGCGCGCGCGTTTCGGCGTATTCCTGGCCTTCCAATATCCAATGGAAATACCGGGTGTCGCCTCCTTGACATTTCTACGCACGGCACTCAACGCAAAGCGCAAAGGTCGTGGCGAAGCTGAAATTACCACGCCCGATTTCATCAAGCTGGTGCGTGAAAAGGCCGAGAAACTGACCATGTCTTTGGACATGCTCAAGCGGCCCGTCAATGTCGGTTTTTCGGGCGGCGAGAAAAAGCGGCATGAAATCCTACAGATGGCACTTCTTGAACCCTCTCTATGCGTGCTCGACGAAACGGATAGCGGGCTCGACATCGATGCTTTGCGCGTCGTGTCCGACGGTGTCAACGCGCTGCGCTCGGCCGACCGCTCCTTCGTTCTGATCACCCATTACCAGCGGCTCTTGGACTATATCGTACCGGACCGGGTTCATGTCATGGCAGGTGGCCGGATCGTAAGGTCTGGCGGCAAAGAACTGGCGTTGGAGCTTGAGAAATCCGGCTATGCCGAATACGAAGCCGATGCCGCTTAAGGGAGGACGCCTTGAACCTAGCAGCACTTAATGTTGGGACGGCTGCCCGCACCGTTGCTGATGACGTGACGACGCAAATCACGCGGCTTTACGCCAGCCTTGCTGACAGCTTGCCCGGCTCGGACAACGAGCGGATATGTGAGCTCCGTGCCGTTGCGATGGAGCGGTTCTCGACTTCAGGTCTGCCGCATCGGCGGATCGAGGAATGGAAATACACCGATCTGCGCCGCGCAATGATTGAGGCTTATGCG
>CAYVJO010000292.1:2301-4506 GCA_964451735.1 uncultured Hyphomicrobiaceae bacterium
ACCGTGACAGCATCGAGCGCGCGCTCGGCTATGCGGCTTCAATCGACGCGCTACGCCTCGTCTTCGTGAATGGCGCATTCCGGCGTGACCTTTCTGGGTCTGTTGAGACGGTATCGGGCGTCACCCTTCATACGCTTGGGCAAGCTCTGCACTCCCCTCCTGACTGGCTGCTCTCGGCGCTCGGATCGGTCAATGCGCAGGACACTGACGTAGTCGGACAGTTGAACGCTGCGTTCATGACCGACGGCGTCGCTCTTCATCTGACCAAAGGGGCATCCCTCTCCCGACCTGTGCACATTATCCATGTGGCGGCAGGAGAGATGCCGCTATCCGCGTCACTGCGTAACGTGATCGTCGCCGAAGAAGGCTCGGAGGCAACACTGATCGAGAGCTTCGTTTCGCTTGGCGCAGTTCCCTCTCAAACCAATTCCGTGACGGAAGTCACTGCCGCGCCGGACGCAAAAATCCGTCATTATAAAATCTTAGTGGAAAACGATCGCACACAACATCTGTCGAGTGCGATGATCGAACTCGGCGCGCGGGCGGATTATCTGGCTGTCTGTTTCACCGACGGGGCGGGGCTTTCCCGGCAGCAAACCTTCATGAAATTCAGCGGCGACCATGCGCGCGGGCGTTTTTATGGCGTTCAGCTTCTCGACGGCCGTCAGCATTGCGACATGACGCTTGTCATCGATCACGCATCGGTCGGCTGCGAAAGCCGCGAGCATGTCAAGTCCGTGCTCGCAGATCACGCGCAGGGTGTGTTCCAGGCCAAGGTCGTCGTCCGCCCCGGCGCACAAAAGACTGATGGCCATCAGATGGCGCAGGCCTTGCTCCTCTCGGAAAACGCTGAATTCGACTCGAAACCCGAGCTGGAGATTTATGCCGACGATGTAAAATGCAACCACGGCTCGACCACTGGCGCGCTGGACCGGGATCTGCTGTTCTATCTGCAAGCGCGTGGTATTCCGGAGGACGAGGCCATGTCTCTGCTCATTCAAGCTTTCGCGGGCGAGGTTATCGACAAGGTGGAGCATGACGGCTTGCGCGAGGCCATGATCCAGCAGACGGCGCGCTGGCTGGCTTGAGGCTTCTGGCGCGCGGAAATGAGGAGGCGGTGAATGCCAACGGCGACCACATTCCCGGAGCTTTCTGTCGAGGAAGCGGCCGATCTCATTACACGCGGTGAGGCCGTCATTATCGACGTCAACCCGCGCCGCCGATGGGCAAGCGGCCATCTGCCTGGAGCAATCAATCTCGACCCCGCGACATTCACGATAGCCGAGATTCCCGGAGGAATGGACGTAAGATTGATCATCTATTGCATGGATGGCGGTGGCGCGGCCAGTCGCTTCGCAGATCAGCGCGCGGCGAAATTGGGCTTTACGCATGTGTTTACGATGCCCGGTGGGCTAAAGGGCTGGATGGCAGCAGGGCATCGCGCCAAAGCGGGGCGTTAGCATATTTCGGGAAAAGTGGAAACCGGTGTCCTGAAAAACAGTGCACAAACAAAGTGAGATCAGGAACATCGTCCCTAAGGTTGATTTTGATCCATGACGGACCGCATCCGCGGCGCGTTCTCGCTACGGCGATATAAAACGGAGATTGAGTATGGCTGCTAACAGACGATTTGCGGCGCATTCCCCAAAGGCTGAAATGATTGCGTTTGATGTGGAACGCATCCGGGAGGATTTCCCGATCCTGTCGCGAGAGATCTATGGCAAGCCTCTCGTCTATCTGGACAATGCCGCATCGGCTCAAAAGCCCAAATTCGTACTTGATGCGATCCAGCGGGCTTATGCGGAGGAGTATGCCAATGTGCATCGCGGTCTGCATTTCCTGGCGAATGCCGCAACCGACAATTACGAAGGCGCGCGCAAGATTGCTGCGCGATTTCTTAATGCGGCCAGCGAGCAGGAAATCATCTTTACGAAAAACGCCACGGAGGCCATCAATCTCGTGGCACAATCCTTTGGCGGGGCAAGGATCGAGGAGGGCGACGAGATCGTCCTGACGATTATGGAGCATCACTCCAACATCGTGCCATGGCATTTTCATCGTGAGCGGCGCGGCGCCAAGCTCGTCTGGGTGCCGGTAACGCCGGAGGGCGAATTCCGGCTGGAAGATTTCGAGGCGGCGCTGAGCCCGCGCACGAAAATGGTTGCGATCACGCATATGTCGAACGTTCTGGGAACGGTCGTGCCA
>CAYVJO010000293.1:0-4497 GCA_964451735.1 uncultured Hyphomicrobiaceae bacterium
CGCTAACAAAGACGCCGCCTGAAAACCCCATCACCAAAATTCGCGGTTAGCTCGAACCGCTGCGACGTCCGCCTCCTTTGGGAAAATTCTCGCTCCTACGATAGCTGTCGGCGGGACGCCCGCTCCAACGATGGCCGCGCTGGGTGCGCAGCCAATATTCGGCGGCGGTGATGGCGCCTTGCAACAACAGGCGGAGAACAACATCGCCACCGGCTCCAGGCTCGAAAACCGACCCTTGCCTGTCATAGCTCGATCGGCGAAAGTCGGAGGCAATTCGTAGCAACTCCTGCTTGCGTGTGAACGCCTTGTCCAGTTCATCACGCCTTGTCTTGGCCAAACGGTCGATCGCGGCGACCTCGTCGGCCAGCTTGCCGATCAGCGCAACGATCTCATCATCGCTAACGTCAGGTGTCCGGCGCGCCTGGCTCAAGAGCACGCTGAGGGTCTGGCTTTCGAGAAATTGAGACGTCTTTTCAACAGCATCCTGGAAAGAGGGGTCCAGGCCTTCGGCGTAAAGCTTGAGCTGATGGCCCGTCTCCGATAGCTCCGCATTCAATTCGTCCAGCCTGGCGGCTTGGCTGTCCCGCCGCTCATATGATCGCCGCAACGCTTCCGGCAGGTCTGCGCCGGCCAGTTCGCCGATCCTGGCGGCCTCCATCGCATCGAGCGCCTCCCGCTCGGTTCGCATTACCTGGCTCAGGCGCTCGACATGGACGGCGAGCCGCTCCGGGATCTGGGTCAGGACGGCGAAATTGGCACGTGCGTCCTGATAGTTGATGAGACGCGCGACCCATCCGTCCAGCGCACGGACAATACCGGTCTTGTCATAGCCGGAGGTTCCGAACTGCCGCTCCCATAAATAGATGAACAGCGGGTCGTTGCGATAGGGAGCGCCTTTGAGGGCATCTTCAGCGCGGGATTTTTCGGCCTTCTCCGATGCCTTGGCGACCATTCCCGCCAACTCATCATGACGCGCTGAGTGACGCGCATAAGCTGGATCGCTGAGCAAGCTGACGCGGGCTTGCTCACCAAGCGTGTCAAGCTGCTTTTCAAGGCGATCGATGTCCTCATCGAGCGATTGCCGCTCGGTAAGGAATGTCTCGCGCCCGGTCTCGGCTTCGGTCGCTCTGCTCCTCAGACCATCCAATGTTTTCTGGCGGGCCTGGAGAATGGTCCTGACCTGCTCGGAGAGTTGATCGGCTTCGTCAATCACGCCATCGACCAGCGCGAGATCGGCGCGGAAGCGTGCAAGGCTTCGGAAGGCTTCGAGACGCTGGGCGATCAGCCGGCCCTTATCCTCGTTTGCTTTTTCAAGCTCGTTGTTAAGGCGTTCGACGGTTTTGCCCACCTCGCGAATGGCGTGCTCGATGGACTGGAGGGTTTCCTGTCCTGAGATCATGGCGCTTACCATTGCGTCAGCGCTCCGCCGCGTATGTCAACCCGCCAATCGACGTCTATTTGCCCGCGCCGTTTCACGCCGATTACAGCGTTCTGGATGATACCATCGTCGAGCTTGTCGGCCTGAACGGCGTCAAAAACCGGTTTTGATACACGAACAGCCCATTTCTTGACGGCTTCGCGGAGGCTGGTTTCTTCATTAACGATCTCGCGTTCCACGGCTTTTCCGGACATGTCCAGCGCCTCGACGACAAGGTAGTAATTGCGACTGTTCGGATTGACACGCGGGATGCGCCAAAGGCCACTCAACTCGCCTGGGCGCGACACGATCGTAACCTCATAGTCAAGCCTCAATTCGTCCAGCAGGACAGAAAGACTCTTTTCGGCTTCGCGCGCGGCCTTAACTTGCCCGGCTTTCGCCGCGGCCAGGCCAGCATCACGCAATTGTGCGGCTTTGACGAGCACGGATGCGCTCTCCGTCTCGGCGTCAATTGTTGCATAGAGCGTGCTCAGCGACTCGGGTAGCGTTTGTGTCATGACGATGCGTGCACGTTCGGCTTGCTGGGCGCGCGGCCAGACGTAAACCGCTTGCCAGCCCATCCAGATCAGAACGAGCGCCGATACGCCGCCAGCCAGCCATTTACCCCAACGCATCCGGCTCACATAAAGATGCGCTAACCGGACCTGAAAACTTGACGCCGGTGGTTCATAGACGAACCGGCGCTCCTCCAGCGCCCGGACGCCTTCTTCCAATATATGGTCTGGAACTTCGATTCCCTGGCTGCGATAAATCTGGCGGAGCCGATCGAGAAGCTGAGCGCGGCGCGTCTCATCGTCCAACTCGCGCAGCGCAGCGTATTCTTCATGGCGCAGCGTATCGACCACATCCATGGACAGCATTACATCGTCAAGCGGCGGCTTGACGGTCTCGGCGGCGACGCTCATTCGCGTCATAGCGCTTCCGGAAGCGGGGGAAGAGCCTTTACCTCGGTTGCGAGCCGTGCCATCCGCCGCTTGCCGCTTTCGACAGCCTCGCGGATTTCCTCGGAATTGCGTGTCGCGAGCGCGCGCATTTCCTCGATGATCTCTCGCGACCGTTCCTGAAAGTTCGTGACAGACTCAACCAGGTTCTTCACAGCATCCGCCCGGATTGTCGGGCCATAACCCGCCTTTAAAGCTTCCTCTGTGACTCTGTCTCCGATATCGGCCAAGGTATCAAGACTGTCCGAGACGCCTTTTTTCATGGCTTCGAGCGTTTTGGTAGACTCGTGCAGGCCGAACATGCCGGTGAACGAAGCCTTTAGCGCGGTCAGTACCGCTTCATTGGTGGAAAAGAAGCTGACAGCCTGCGAATAGACGCGCTCCTTGGCCGTCGTGGTTTGCATCAGACGGGTCATGATAACCTCGGAGGTGTTGTACCCGATGGTGAGGTTGTCGGCGAGATCCTTTGCGATTTGATAGCGCTTGTCCTCGTTCATCATGACGCGGAGCTTTTCGTCGCGTTCCATTTCCAAGGCTGCGCGTTCCGCTGGCGAAGCGCCTTCGTAAGCTGCGACCTTGTCCGAGGCGTCCTTGAGTGCGGTCTTGGTTTCCTCCAGCCTTGCAATGGCGGCTTCGAGAACCTCCATCGCCAGCACTTGCGCCTGTTTGTACGCCCCGCGATAGTCGCGATAAGCGCTCAGGATCTTAAGTTCCCGGCGGATCTGGTTCTTTGTCTCCTTGGCGACGCCAATATAGGTCTTACGAATATCGTCAAACCGGTCGGCGACGTCGCCGCGTATAACCTTCATCCAGGCATTATTGACACGCTCCCATGTGCTGATCCTGCCATCTTCGAGCTGGTCAACGAGACTCTTTGCGTCGCTGCGGATCGAGTTGAATGCGTTAACGATCTGATTGTAGCGTTCACCGATCTCCATCGCAGCGACTTCGTTGCGCACGATTTCGTTGAAGGTCGCAGCCTCGGCAAGCGTCCGTGCAATCACCGCGACCTTGTCTTCATCGAGATTGGAGATCTGTTCGAGCAAGCCGCTCATAGGGTCGTCTTCGGCCGCTTTCGTCGGGATGCCAAGATCGGTAACGGTCTTCAATGCTCGGTCGAGATATGCGAGTGGGGTCATGCGGGCCATCGGGCTTTGCCTCTTGAGATGTTTTTGAGCCGAAACCTTACTGCGATTGACGAAACCGGGAAAAGCCTTTTCGATGGAGACAGTTACAACGGATCGGATTTTACCAAACGCGGCTATTAAATAGAATAATGATACTAGTGGTTCGATTCCAACATTTGCATCCCACACGCTCGACCTCCGTGTGCAAATGTTGGGATCAAAGAACCAACTAGCTAAGCAGCTGTTTCTAGTGGAGCTTTTGAATTTGACATTTGAATGATGCGTCTTCGGCGAGCGGGACTCAAATGTCAAATTCGCTCCACTAGCTTTGAATTTTGAGGCTTGATTGCTCTTTCATATAAGCGGATAGGATTTCAAAAGCCCTGGAGTGACCCCAAAGGCCGTGAGTCAAACGCAGTAGCATTTGGTCTCGAAAATTAAAAGCTAAACAAGCGCTGCGACCGAGCCAGAACGCCTCTCATGACCGGCCCATGAGCAAGATCGATGAACTTATGCCACGGGATGATACCGCTACACTCCCAGATCGCACGGTGGCAAGGGTAACGATGTGGGAGATAGTGAAATTTTACCCAAAACCGCGTTTTTGTGCATCATCGAGGGCTTATGAATTCTGTTGGGTCTATTTGCCAAATAGTTACAGTTACTAAAGTCCCAGAGTCCCCGTGCCCCCTCCGCGCTGATCCTCGGCCTTTTCCCGTGCATAATAGGGCAACAGCTTGAATGCCGCGTAAGGCGAATATTGCTGGTTCTGAATGAGGCCCTGAAACATTTCCTGCCGCTCCAGAAACTCGTGTACCTCCTGCGCATGCACGCCGCTTGTCGCGCCCGTCACCGCGCGGACGACTGCTTTCTTGTGATCCGGCTGCTGGTTTTTCAAAAAGATGCGCGTGGCGAGCGAACCGGCAAGGTCGGGCGGCAGATCGCCGGGATACTGCGTGCCGATGGCGATACCGACACCGAATGCACGGCC
>CAYVJO010000294.1:0-4493 GCA_964451735.1 uncultured Hyphomicrobiaceae bacterium
CTTGCAGCAGTAGATCTTCTCGTCGGGGGTTTCGGCGATATACATGTTCTCGCGGAATTTATCCCAGTGCCCGGACTGCTCCCACAAGGTGCGCTCCATCATGTCGGGCGAGTTTACCTCGACAAACCCTGACTTCGTCTGTACCCGGCGTACGTAATTCACAAGCGACTGGAACATCGACCAGCCCTTAGGGTGCCAGAAGACAGAGCCTTGTGCTTCCTCCTGAAAATGGAACAGGTCCATCTCACGGCCCAGACGCCGATGGTCGCGCTTTTCCGCCTCCTCCAGCATTCGCAAATAGGCGTCTAGCTCTTCCGGTTTTGCCCAGGCAGTGCCGTAAATACGCTGGAGCTGCGGATTGCGGTGATCGCCGCGCCAATAAGCCCCGGACAGCTTCTGCAGCTTGAAGGCCTTGCCGATCTTGCCTGTTGAAGTCATATGTGGGCCGCGGCACAAATCAAGCCACTCGCCTTGCTTGTAGATTTTGAGATCTTCTCCCTTCGGTATCGCGTCGACAAGTTCAACCTTGAACGTCTCGCCTTGTTTTTTGAACCAATCCTTGGCTTTCTTTCGGCTCCACACTTCCTTGGTGAACGGCTTATCGGCTGCGATGATCTCGTGCATCTTCGCCTCGATCCTGCTTAGATCATTAGGCGTAAAGCTCTCCTCGCGATGGAAATCGTAGTAAAAACCGTTCTCTACTACGGGCCCGATTGTTACCTGAACGCCAGGATACAGCGCCTGCACCGCCTCGGCCATAACATGGGCGCAATCATGCCGGATCAATTCTAGTGATTCTGGATCCTCGCGGGTTAGAATCTTGATTGTAGCGCTGCAATCGATCGGATCGGCGATATCAGCCAGCTGACCGTTGAGCATTATGGCAACGGCTTTTTTGGAAAGCGATTTCGAAATCGATGCAGCCAGGTCTGTGCCGGTTATGCCTGGTTGGAAGTCACGGACGGAGCCATCGGGAAAAGTTAAATGAATCATGATAGAGCCTCTCACTCCCGCCAACAAAGCGGGTAAGATTTATAAGTGCCTCAGAGCTAGCACCGGCGCGCACTTATATCAATGGACTGTTTATCATGCGCTAACGGGTTTCTGTGATAGGTGCAGTCCCGCACTTGCATATTATGGAAATTTTGGCCGCTTAAGAGTGCAGGGGACAGAAAGATTTGGCGCTTTTGGCTGAATTCATAAGTTTATATCTTTCTTTTATTGGAACTTTGAATTTATAAGACACGTCAAGATGGAACTTGTTAGAGTTGGGGCGCAAAATGCAAAATCGGATGTGGGTCGGCGCAGTTGCTATTGCAGGCTCGTTGTTTTTTGCCGGCGTTGCGGCCGCGCAGAGTTCAAATAGTGAATACAGGGTCAATCGGGAGCCTACTCCGCAAGTCCAACGGCTCGCGCAGACAAATCCAACCGGGCAGACCAGCGACAGCTTCACTGAACAGGTTAACGCAAATGTCGTCACGATCATTTCGGCGACACCGAGCGGAACCTGGCTGCCAATGACTCATGACATGTCGGCTGTTTTAGACAATGGCAATAATCTACGTGTCATCCCCATGGTCGGAAAGGGCAGCGCACAGAACATTCGTGACATTCTTTATCTCCGCGGCGTGGATATGGGGATCGTGCAAGCGAATATTCTGCGGTATTTCGAGAAAACGGGAGAAGCCGGTCGTAACATCGGTCAACGGCTTCGCTATATCACCCGTCTGCACAGTCAAGAAATCCATATCATCGGGCAGCCCGGCGTCGAGACGATCCGCCAACTCGAAGGTAAGGTTGTGAATTTCGCCGACGCGGGTAGCGGTACGCAGATAACCGCACAGCTTCTGTTTGAGAGCCTTGGCTTACGCGTGACCGAGGTCAATATGGGCCAGAACGATGCGTTCGAGAAAATGAAGTCTGGCGAGATTGAAGCGACAATCCTGTCAGCAGGCAAGCCCGCTGCCGCTTTCACAAAAATCAAGGCCGAGGACGGTTTTCGTTTTGTCCCCATACCTTATGAGGGACCGGTGCAGAACGACTTTGTCCCCGCAACCTTCAGTCATGATGACTATCCCAGTTTAATCGCAAAGGGGCAAACGGTCGACACAATAGCCGAAACAGCAGTACTAATTTCGTTCAACTGGGCACCAAATACTGAGCGGTACAGGCGGGTGGCGAACTTCACGAAAGCCTTTTTCGAGAACTTTGACAAGTTCCTACAAACGCCTAGGCATCCGAAATGGAAGGAGGTCAATCTGGCTGCAACCTTGCCCGGTTGGCAACGCTTCAGCGCAGCCGAGGAGCTACTGAAGACAGTCGAGGCGCGCAAGTCGTCGCCAGAAGTGATCAGGCAGGATTTTAACAATTTCCTAACAAGTCTTTCTCAAACAGGCACGGTTCCTGCGAATGATAGGGACAGAGAAAGACTATTTCGAGAATTCATGGAATGGAGACAGAGCCAAGGCCGATAGAGCCAGACAGAAAACCTGGCGAGCTCATGTTTATCTAGATCAGGATCATTTTAAATGGAAAGAGTACTGATCTCTATCGGTTTCTTTACGAACGATTATCAGAAAAACCGGTTTCAACTTTTCTAATCGTGCTCTAGCGGTTCGATTCCAACATTTGTATCTACACGCTCGACCTCCGTGTGCGAATGTTGGAGTCAAAAAACCAACTAGATAAGTATCTGTTTCTAGTAGAGCTTTTGAATTTGACATTTGAATGATGCGTCTGCGGCGAGCGGAACTCAAATGTCAAATTCGCTCTACTAGAGCCTGATCCGTTGTGATGTACTCAGGGCGGAGCATTAACCATTTGTTTTGGCATAATACATTCGCAAAACCGGTGTCCAATTTTGCGGATCACTCTCTAATATCCGTCAAATCATACTGTAAGTGATTGCTGGTGTTTGATGATATTTTACATAAACGCTATAACCATACACGCCATAAATAGATGCTTTGATCTTCGGCTCACCTTTCACTCAGCGGGATAGATGTTTGCGAAGCGTCTGCTCTTTGTTCTTTCGCGGCGACACGCTCGCAATAAAGCAGATAGAGCCCTGAACCAACGATTACACCGCCGCCAGCAATCGTCCAGATGTCAGGAACGTCGCTGAAGACGAGATAGCCGATCGCAGTCTGCGAAACCAAGCCGACATAGCTGAAGGGCGCAAGAATCGGGGCGGGCGCCCTTCGGTGGGCTAGGATCAAGAGATAATGCCCGAAGCCGCCGGAAATGCCCGTCGAGATCATCAAGGCCCAGGTGAAGAGATCGGCAGGCCACTCCCACACCCATAGGCCCAGAGGCGCGAGCATGACCATTCCCGCCAGGGGAGAGTAAACCTGCGTCACCAAAGAGGGGTCATGGCGCGCAAGATAGCGCGTCAGTACATTGTAGCAGGCATAACAGAATGTTGCGCCGAAGGAATACATGACCGCCCAGTGAATGCCGCCAAAGCCGGGGCGGGTGATCAGAATGATGCCTGAAAATCCTATCATAATGGCTATCATCCTTCTCCACCCAACCCATTCCCCCAGGAACGGGCCGGCCAGTAGCGCGACGACGAAAGGCGTCAGAAAGAAAAGTGTGGCGATCTGATCGAGTTGAAGATAGCGGAGCGCGGCGAAATTGAACGCAGTGGTCAAAAACAACAGAACGCCGCGAAGAATCTGAAGGCCGGGTCGCGCCGATCGGAGCGAGCGCATCACATTGCGGGGGCCGAAAGCGACGAAGGTGAACACCCCGTGGCTTAGAAAACGCACCCAGATAATTTGAAAAACCGGCACGCTCAGAACCGTCATCAAATATTTTGCGGAGGCGTCCAGCACTGCAAAACACGTGATCGCAACGCAGATCAGAGCAATTGCAAAGAGGCGCGCGTTCGGATTATCGAGGGCGGGAGTAGACAGCAGCATGTGCATCTTGCTTCGAGATTGTATGAATACGGATCAAGGCGTTGGCAGGGAACAGGCGATGCTTTTCAAGAGTTGTGGCATGAGGGAACTGTGGATCATACTGTGAGTATTTGTGGCTTTCCCGCATCGGCTGTGTTTTTTTGCCTGTCGGTTTGCGGAACGATCATTATATGGCTCTTTTTAAGGTCATTGGTTATGGGCTGCGCTGGGTCATGCCTAAGACCGGTAAGGCAGTCATGGAGGGCTGCATCGTCATGCCATTTTTCGAAAGATTGCGCCTCGCGAAAAATGTACTGGCTGCAATTCGCTTCGCCATCTTGGCACTTACAGGGGTCATGGCGCTGACTGCATGCGGCCGTTTGAGCCAGTCCGACACAGGCGAGCTCGATACAGGGGCTCCGATCGCCTTGACCCCGAACCGCGAAAACGCTCCAAGTGCTGGCAGCGCGCTTGTCGCTGTGATCAACGAGCCTGAACTGCGCAAGGCTGTCGAGCGTTACACGCTGACCAAACAGCGTACGCCGAGCCCGATCGCATTCGCCGGAGCCGATCTGAACGGAGACGGGCGCC
>CAYVJO010000295.1:0-4454 GCA_964451735.1 uncultured Hyphomicrobiaceae bacterium
AAAATAACAATGTTTATTTCGACATTTGCAAAAAGAATTGATTTTTATCAATATAGAGACGCCTCCAATATTGTATCCGTATAAGGTTATAAAAAAACCCAAGCCGGTAAAGACGGCGCTGGAGTGAAACGGCCGATTTGGAGTGAGGCGAATGATGCGAAGAAGAATTTTGAAGACTTTCGGGTTAGGATTTTTGTGCTCTGCGCTTATTGCTGGCGCATCGCCTGCCTATTCCAGCGAAGAAAAGAAAGACTACGAGCATAAGCTTGAAGCGCAGGAAGTCATCCATGGCGCGCCCGAAATTCCTGCGGAGTCTTGGCTTCGAGCTGCTGGCGGACGTATCTATGATAATTGGTGGGAGGCACTTGACCGTGAAGAGCCTAAAAGCGTCAACCCGGCATATCCCAAAACCGGCAAGCAAGACGGATCAGGCACCTGGCGTTGCAAAGAGTGCCATGGCTGGGATTATCGCGGTAAGGACGGCATCTATGCCAAAGGAAGCCATTACACCGGCATCAAAGGCATTCAAGACGCCCAGGGCAAACCCGTTGAAGAGATAGCAGCTATTCTGCGTGACAAAAATCACCCCTACACGAATGAGATGATCAGCGACGATGAAATGGCACGGGTCGCCACGTTCGTGAGCCGTGGGCAAGTCGATATGTCGAAATTCATCGATTTGACGACGCGGAAGATGATAGCTGGAAACCCTGAACGGGGGCGCGAAATATTCCAGACCGTATGCGCGGCGTGTCATGGGTTCGATGGGCGTCTCCTGGACTGGGGAGAAGGTGGAGAGCATAATTATGTCGGCACTGAAGCGGCAAGCCTTCCCGACGAAGTCATGAACAAAATCCTGAATAGCCATCCAGGTGTACAGATGGTGAATCTGCGCGCTTTTCCAGTACAGGATGCCGTAGACGTCTTGGCCTATGCGGCAACGCTGCCCATCAAATGAAATTGCCGGGTGACGCGGACGTACGAGTAGCCATATTCCATCGATTGAACATAAAAAGCCGGCCGTCTCAGACGGCCGGCTTTTTGCCGTGAAGCCATGGACTGCGGAACTAGGTCATTTGCCCGGCCTAATTCCCCTCTCACAATTTGGAACCCCTGACTTGCGGATTTCGAGGTTTTATCGGTAGAGGAGTGATAGAAACCGGTCGCGCTGCGATCGCTTTTTGCGCTAGTGTGACCGCGAAAGTGAAATAACTTCGATGCAGAAGGACTTTAATGTGAAGAGACAGCGCTGTTTGACGGGGCTTATCCTCCCATTGATCGCCGCGGCAATTGTACTTATCCCGCCCGCTGCCGCACAGATCGCGCAATCAGAGCCCGCCGATAGCGCTCAGCAAACAGGCCCCTCCAGTCAGTCGGGTGATCAGGGTGGAAACGCTGCATCATCCGAGGCTATATCCCCACTTCCCGCACGAGAAGGGTCCAGCGCACAAGCCGCAGATACTGAAAATGAGGAGCTGCCGACGCAGGATAAGGCCTCGGACTCCAGCAAGCCTGCGCCAGAGCCTATTATTGCCGAACAACCCTCTCCTCCCCCGTCACCGGCCCATGACCCGAAGGACGTTCTGCTGAAAATCGCGACTTGGGGAGGTGCTTACGGCCAATCGCAGGAACGCGCAATTTTCAAGCCTTACGCAGAGCGGTCCGGATACAAGCTTGAAACTGTAATTTATGATGGCGATTACGGCCGTCTTGCGGAGCAAGGCGATACACCCCAATGGAGCTTGGTCGATCTGAATGGGGAGGCCATGGTCCGAGCCTGTGAGGAAAACCGCCTCGAACGGCTCGATTTCACGATCCTGGAACCCGCTCCGGACGGAACCCCCTTATCTGAAGATTTTTTACCAGGCGCAATTCACCCATGCGGCATTGCAAGCGTCGCCTGGTCGGCTGTGATCGTTTATGACACAGGTATGCCGAGCAAGCCGGCATCACTCAAAGATTTCTTTGATCTGGCTGCTTATCCAGGAAAAAGGCTGCTCCCGAAACAGCCGCGCTATTCGCTCGAACTGGCTCTGATGGCCGATGGCGTCGCCCCGGGCGACGTTTACGCAACCCTGAAAACAGCCGAAGGGCAAGACCGCGCATTCAACAAGCTGTCGTCTGTCAAAGACGATATCGTCTGGTGGGACAAGCCTTCCGAAGTGTTTGGGCGCATCGCAGACAAGCAGGCGATTATGGGGTTGGCTTTCAACGGCCGGGCTTTCATGGCCAAAGTCGCTTCGCAGCAGCCGATCGACATTCTGTGGGATGGCCAGATATACTCTTTCGACTATTGGTCGATCCCGCGCGGCACTGCTTTCGCGCAACCAGCGCGGGATTTTATACGTTTTGCCACGAGCACAATCGTTTTGTCCGATCAGGCGCGCTGGATACCATATGGACCTGCGCGGCGTTCGGCGCTGAAATTCGTCAACAAACATGCCCATCTTGATCTAGATATGAAGCCGCTTCTGCCAACGCATGAACCGAATCTTGCTTCCGCCCTTCTTTTTGACGGCGCATTCTGGGCGGCAGAGCAAGAAAAGCTGCAAGACCGTTTCGCAGACTGGATCAACGGCCGTCAGCTTCCAAAACAAAGGGCAGCCGAATTATCGCAGTAAAAAGACATTTCTCCACTGCTCTCTGGGCTTGTGCCGTAGCATTTCTGTCACAAATGCCTAATGTGGGCCACAATTAAGGCGATGGTGTCTATTGGCGTTTTCAGGCAATCAAGGATGGCCTGCTTCGATCTGGGTAATCCGCTTGATACTGCTGGTTTTACGTAATGCAACTAGAGCAGCGGGGTAAGCAGACTTTGAGCTGCTCATTACACGGTTGATCGGCTATAGACGAACCTCCCTTATTGCTTTGCCACAATTGAGCCAATTTACTTTTCAAATTCGTATATGAAGCCAGCGCTAGTCGTTGCGGATGCAGAGCAAATACGGCACCTTACTCCCAAGTAATGGGTGCTGTACTATGTTGAAATACGATAGGTTGTAGTAACCCAGAACTCATTATGCGGAATGCTGGTTTTGCGGCGAGTAAGGCTACGATTATTAACGTGGACGCTAACTGGCAATCTCACGTCTAAAAAGCGGGGTGTAAGCACTGTCGTCGTTCAGGCGGCAGTGTTTTCTTTTTGGGCAGTTCCATTTCGTGAGCTTATGAACGCTGGGTCCGCTAAACGCAACCGGCTATGATTGTTCAGTGCGGTGTATTCTGCGCCATAATCATCCCATGTTAAACGAAGCTTAGGACGCTTGGCTTATTTCGGTTCGTGTTCCGGTCAACCGAAAATCGTCAGGCCGCCTATGTATCGCGGTTTCTGTAATGAGCTGGCTGGCGGCAACTCAGCTTGGGATCGAACTTCAATGACTCTAGAACGCCTGCCCTTTGTCGTTTTCATGCTGCTGGCCGCAATCTCGATGCCTTTAAGTGCACAGACTGGAACTGCCGAAACGTCCATGACTGAAGGGGTGAATGCGAATATCGCCCAGCCGGATTTGCCGCTCCGTTTGATCGTTGGGACGATTGAAGGCAAGGTAACCGCCTCGCCGCTTGATGAAAAATATCAGGCCGGCGCTTCTGCATTCGTACAGGTGCGGCTTTCGACCGCTGAAAGCGCTAGACCCGGCGTTACAGCCGAGTTGCTGCTAAAGCCGGAATTTGGCGAGATCGTTCAAATCACTGGCTCGGATAGCGAAACGCACGGGCAAAACGGTGAGCGTGTCGTTATCGTCAAGGGCATCCGCAAAGGCAGCCGCCGCACTTTGCTGATTGAGATGAAATTGCATGCGATCGAAGGAGAACCGGCCAATCGGCTGGAACTTGCACTGCGTTTGCCGGACGGAAACGCCTCGCAAGAGTTAAAAGCGGCGCGTCAGTACAGGCCGGATGTGCGCCAGGCAACTCTGGCGTGGCCGGTTACAAGCTGCGCTGACGATTATCATGCCGCGTTGCGAAAGATCGGTGAGCAAGGCGGAAACTCTTTACGCAAGACATGGCAGGCGGCGCTCGGCCGGGATAAAACCATGTCGCGGCGCTGGATGTTTTCTCCCACGATCCCGAAGCGGGGGGTGCGTTCAAATGAACGTTCGGACGACGAGGCAATTTCTCCCAGCGATGTCCGTGCGATCTTTACGGAAACTCATAAGCTGATGCAGCGTGGTTTCGATTCTGATTTACGCCGTGAAGGAAGATATGGCTGGATCATTCCGAAAACCGCCAATGATCTTAGAAAATATCTTTCGCAGCCAATGAAACCGGCCATCTGCACAGGCGCGCTCGGCTTTGTCGCCTATTATGAGGACAGGTTCGCTCCTTTGCGCAAGCGAGGCCAGCGCCTCGATGCACTGCTTGCAAAGGCAGAAAGCCTTGCGCGCGAGAAAACGAAGGCTTTCATTGAAAAGACACGGAATGCGCCAGGCGGTCATCCGGCCTGGGGAGGGGCG
>CAYVJO010000296.1:0-4452 GCA_964451735.1 uncultured Hyphomicrobiaceae bacterium
AGAACGTTCCTGCGCTTTATCAATCATCCACGAAAAGGGGAACTGCAGTGGTCGCTGAAATCGGTCATTTTGCCCTAGTTCTGGCGCTCACACTTGCTCTGGCGCAATCGATCGTGCCCTTGGCGGGAGCACATATTGGAGATCTGAAACTGATGCGTTTCGGATCGTCCGCAGCGATTGGGCAGATGGTCTTCCTGGGCGTATCCTTCGCGGCGCTGATGACGTCATATATCATATCGGATTTTTCCGTGTTGAACGTCGTTCAGAATTCCAACTCGGCGATGCCGATGATCTATAAGGTAACGGCGACCTGGGGCAATCACGAGGGTTCGATGTTGCTTTGGGTGCTGATCATGGCGATGTTCGGCGCAGCCGTCGCAGTTTTCGGCGGCAATCTGCCAGAACAGCTCAAAGCGCGCGCATTAGCTGTGCAGGCAATGGTTGGAACAGGCTTTCTGGCCTTCATCATCTTCACCTCCAATCCCTTCATCCGGCTGGATCCCGCAGCTGCCGACGGCCAGGAGCTCAATCCCTTGCTTCAGGATATCGGGCTGGCCATACATCCCCCTTTCCTCTATCTCGGCTATGTCGGTTTCTCGATGGCATTTTCATTTTCCGTAGCGGCACTGATCGAGGGAAAAGTGGACGCCAGCTGGGCGCGGTGGGTGAGGCCGTGGGTGCTCGCAGCCTGGTGTTTCCTGACGATCGGCATCACGCTCGGAAGCTTCTGGGCTTATTACGAACTCGGCTGGGGCGGTTGGTGGTTCTGGGATCCCGTCGAGAACGTCTCGTTCATGCCATGGCTTGCCGGTACAGCGCTATTGCACTCGGCTTTGGTCGTAGAACGACGGCAAACCCTCGTTAACTGGACCATTTTGCTGGGCATATTAACGTTTTCCCTAAGCCTGATCGGCACATTTGTGGTCCGATCCGGTATTCTGACCAGCGTGCATTCCTTCGCAGTCGATCCAGCTCGCGGTGTGTTCATTCTCGGCCTCATTGCGCTTACCACTGGTGGCGCTCTTGCCCTTTACGCCTGGCGCGCACCGTCATTAAGGTATGATGCGCCATTCGCGCCGGTTAGCCGAGAAGCGAGCCTTGTCCTGAACAATGTGCTCTTGCTCGCGGCAGGAGCAACCGTTTTCCTTGGCACATTTTATCCACTCGTCGTCGAGGCGATGAGCAACGACAAGATTACAGTCGGCGCGCCATTCTATAATCTCACCTTCGTACCGATGATGATCCCGCTGCTCGTCGTAATCGCGATAGGACCGATGCTGAAATGGAAACGCGACTCGATGCGCGAAGCCTTGGGCAGGCTGAGCCGCCCGGCTGTCCTTGCAGGCTTAGCCATTGCCGCTATTCTCGTTGCAACCTTCGGATCGGAAGCGATAGCGGCATTCGTTCTTGGCCTCGCCGTGTGGATCATTGCCGGGTCAATCGCCATTTTCGTACATCGTACACGCCTGGCTAAAGTGCCATTTCGCAACAGCCTGCATCTGGCGCGGATCACGCCGCGCTCCGTATACGGTCTTATCTTCGCACATGCCGGCATGGGCATAGCGGTGGCGGGGATTACCGTGATGTCAACATGGCAGGAAGAAGCGCTGAAATCCCTTCCTATTGGTGGACAACTCGATGTAGGCGGTTACCGGATCACGCTGCAATCAGTCGTCAAGCCGGAAGGCCCGAACTATGTTGCCGAGCGCGCGGTTTTCGGGTTGAGCACCGCTGAGGGCGAAGTCGGGACAGTCTACGCGGAGAGGCGTTTTTATCCTGTCCGCCAGATGCAAACAACGGAAGCCGGTATCTACACCAATCTGATCTCGAACGTCTATCTCGCGATCGGCGAGGAGAATACCGGGAACGAATGGACCGTGCGCGCATATTACCACCCGCTTGCGCCATGGATCTGGTTCGGCCCCATGATCATGGCGCTTGGCGGTTTCATATCGCTGTCCGACCGGCGATTCCGGCTAGGCGCACCCCAAGCCGCGCGGCGATCCTCCGTGCTGGTTCCAGCGGAATAAGGGAATCACCAGCTATGTTGGGCCGTTTCGTGCTTGCATCTTTACTGTTCTACATGTTTTCAGCGATTGGCGCACCGTTGCAGGCCGTCCAGCCGAGCGAAGTTCTTGCAGATCCCGCTCTGGAGACGCGCGCGCGCGAGCTCAGCAAGAATCTGCGCTGCGCGGTTTGTCAGAACCAGTCCATCGACGACTCCAATGCACCGCTTGCCCGCGATTTGCGGCTGCTTTTACGCGAGAGGCTGGAAGCTGGCGATACTGATGACGCCGTCATTGAATATATCGTCGCGCGGTACGGCCAATTCGTGCTGTTGAAACCGCCTGTGCAGAACAATACGCTACTACTCTGGTTCGGCCCCGGAATTATCTTTGTTCTGGCTCTGCTCGCTTATTGGACGCTGATCCGTAAGCATCCTGGGAAACGCGTTGATGAAGCTTCCAGACCATTGACCGCTGCGGAGCGAAAAGAATTACACTCCATAATTGAAGAAAGCCCGACACAATGACGCTTTGGTTGATTTTCACCATCCTTACAGCCGGCGCTGCCTTGATTGTAGCTGCGCCCTTTCTTTTTCATAATGCAAGGTCCGGCGATACGGCGTCTAGTATCAACGTGTATAAGGACCAGCTTGCCGAAATCGAGCGTGACAAGCAGCTTGGGTTGATCGAAGAGGCCGAGGCAGCATCGGCGCGTATCGAGATCGAAAGGCGTATATTGGCCTCGCCCAAAGACGAAAATGCGTACGTTGAACAGATGTCGCCAAACGGTCAATACCGCATGGCAACAGGCGTTGCAGCCATTGTGGTCCTAGGTTCTGTCGGTCTATATGCATCGCTCGGGCGGCCCGATTTGTCCTCCGTGACCTATCAGGCGGTTTCATCATCGCAGCAGCAAGCTACGTTGGCTAACAATGCCAGCGCGCAACAAGGCGCGACGGCCCAGGCTGAGGACGGCCAGCAGGGCGGTGCAGGCGATGTCAATGCGCTTGTGAAACGCTTGGAGCAACGCCTGGAAGCCAACCCGAAGGATGCTGAGGGCTGGAGGCTGCTTGGCTGGTCCTACGACAATACGGGCCGTTATCAGGATGCAGTTACCGCTTATAGTCGTGCGCTGGAGCTTCAGAAGGATAACCCCTCACTGCGGGCCATTTATGGGGAAGCGCAGGTCAAAGCGGCTGGCGGGGTTGTGTCGCAAGCTGCGCTGGCCACTTTTGCAGAAGTCCTGGCAATCGAACCAAATGACGAACGCGCCCGCTTCTTCACAGGTGTGGCCAAGGAGCAGAGTGGCGATAATCAGGGCGCCGTCGACGAATGGATCGAGTTGTACAAACTGGCGCTCTCCACTGCCGAATGGAAGCAGGATCTTCGTGCTCGCATCGAGCAAACGGCGCAGAGCCATGGCATAGACGTCAGCGGCAGACTGGCCGAGGCCGAACCCTCAGCACAACAGCAGGGCCGTCCGAGCCCAAGCGCTGAAGATATCGAAAACGCCAAACAGATGAGCGCCGAGGATCGCAACGCGATGGTTGCGAACATGGTCGAAGGTCTTGCAAACCGCCTGGAGGCATCGCCTAAGGATCCCGACGGCTGGATCATGCTGATCCGCTCCCGCATGGCTATGAACGATGCAGAGAAGGCGCGGGCCGCGCTGGAGAAAGCCAGGAACATATTCGCGGACGAGCCCGAAACACAGCAGCGCATCGTTCAGGCAGCGCAAGCCATGGGAATTATAGCCAATTAAATCATCGGACCGAAAAGAACGAAGCGGTTTTTGAGTAAATCCGATGACCTGCCACTCCTTTGTCAAAAGTCTGCGGATCATTTTCCGCCATTCCCTACGGCCGTGAGGTCATGTTGGCGGCGGGGGCTGGCTCAGCTGGGTCAGTTGGGTCAGGATTGCTTGCCTGATGGCTGGCAGGGTCGGCTGTGGCGGTGGGCTCGGGCACCTTTTTTCCGGCCCGCTGCCTTGAGCCGGCGGGTCTGGAGGAAGGCGAACGCGATCATGCTTATGAGGGCATGTCGGTGAAGGCCTTGCCATGATCATCCTTCGAAGTGATCGAAGCCGAGCTCTTCCTTGAGCTGCTGGTGAGCCTGTTCGTATACCCAGCGAGCTTTGATGGCACCGGCCAACTTCTTGAGCGGCGTGCCGAGCGGCAGGTTGCCGAGATCGTATTTGCGCTCGCCTGTGGAGCGGTACTTACCGACCAGCCAGACCGGGCGTGTCAGTTTGGTTGTGTGCGGGGCGGCCGTGGGAAACCCGATGCGCCTCGCAGCGAACCGGTGCGGATTCCGACGAACTCGCCCAGCTGTTCCGATTTGAACTCGCCCACCATTGCGATTTCATCCCACACATGCTTCAGGGATGATCTCGCCCGGCGCAGACACCACTGGGCATAGACATAAGGCTCCGCCGGCAATGGCTTGA
>CAYVJO010000297.1:0-4445 GCA_964451735.1 uncultured Hyphomicrobiaceae bacterium
CATCGGAAAGAATGTCCCGAGCGCGACGGCGATCTTGGCTGGAACACCCGTAAAACTCTCGGGTAAGACAATGTGCGCGGGCGTTTGAGCGAGATCGCGCCTTGTCTGGTCGTTATACCAATGCACCCGAAACAGGTTGAGCGGATGGGGCGCGCCCGGGTCTACTTCGGGCAGCCGCGATCGGATAGAGGACGGCATGCGGCCGGGCTTCGAGATTTGAGCGAATGTCGGAAGCGCCACTCCGTTTGACTGCAATGATGAAACAACTTTCCGTCGGACGCCGGCGTCTTCTACCTTACGCGGAAAATCGAATGCGTTCATTGGCAACCTGCGGCTAATCTGCCCCATAGGACGAGCGAGAGCGTCCCCATCACAGAGATACTATAATACAGCAAATAGAACCAGTAATTTACAGCGAAAAAATGGAGCTGTCCGTCAAGCCGTCTGGCACATCTCCGGATCGGCGCGGCGCTAGTGGAGCGAATTTGACATTTGAGTCTTGCTCGCCGCAGACGCATCATTCAAATGTCAAATTCAAAAGCTCCAATAGAAATAAATACTTCGCTAGTTGGTTCTTTGATCCCAACATTTGCACACGGAGGTCGAGCGTGTGGGATGCAAATGTTGGAATCGAACCACTAGTGCCAGCCCCCCCTCTGATGGAAGCAGTGCGGATACGGACTGCCGAAACATTTCACCCGAGCAACGTTTAACACTGGCTTGGCCGCCCCTGCCAGGCATTGCAGATTTTGAAAATACTTGAGAACAACCCTGATGAAGCCTTAGGTGTTCCCTCGAAATCACCTGTCAACTGTTCTGTTTTACAAGGCCTTGCAAGAATTCAGTCGTTGCGCGCTTGATTTGCTGCTCCACTTCGGATTGCTTTTCACGCATAGCGCGCCCTGCGGGGCTTTCGAGAAATGTTACGAGCGCCGTAAGATCTTCAAAAGCGTAGACGGAGGCATAAATCTCGGCAACTCGATTAAGAAATTCGTCCTTGTGCTCCTGAGCTTTCAGCCGAAGTTTCGTAACGGCGCTTCTTGCATCAGGGTCTTGCGTGGAGGAAAAAATCATCTCCAGCGTGCGATCGAGCACGCGCGGCACGTCCATGGCGTTAGCGGCGCGGCGGCCGTAGGACACTTTGTCAACGTTCGACGGCTCGTCCTTTTTTTTCCACATAGTCCCTCATTCCCGATGCTTGCTTACGCATGTCTAAGACTATGTTGAGAAAAATCCTAAAGGTCAATGCGATCACATCATGTCAATTCTATTAAGCCTATAATCCTGTCAAATTCTGCCAAGATGAGAGAGCGTCATTGCTAAAATTGCCATAAATACCCGTACAGGCCATCCTTATAGATGGGGCGGGTAGACAGACCAATCGTAAGCGTGTTCAAACGGCAAGTAATAGGCGTGGAGAGCGAGGACGGAGAGTAATAAGCATCCAGAGCGATTTGATATATATCATATCAGCTAAGCCATTTTCCTTTCCACATTGATGCTCAACAAATAGCAACGCAAGCTCAATATCTGGAAATAAATTGACTTTTATCAATGCAAATCGATATGTCATGTTGTAGATAAACATCATACTGAAGGCTCGAATTAAACAATTGCGAGCCAGATATTGGAGGGTTGTTATGTCGAATAGTGACGAAAATATCCCCACAAAACCGAAACCGGCGGCGCCCGCACCCGTGGCCTCGCGTGAATGGGACCCGTTCGCCGGACTGCATACAGATCTCGACCAGATGGTCAATGCCTTGCGTGGCGGTTTCTGGCGATCTCCGCTCGGATTGGGTGTTCCCGATCTGAGCCCTGTCTTGCGCGGCAAGGGCATAGCACCAGCAGTCGATATCTCTGAAACGGAGAGCAGTTACGAGCTAACTGCGGAACTGCCGGGATTGGCGCCTGAGCATGTCGAAGTGAAGATGGCGAATGGGCGCTTGACAATCAAAGGCGAAAAGCAAGAGGAAAGCGAAGAAAAGAAGGAAGGCTACCATCTATCGGAGCGGCGATACGGCTCTTTCCAGAGAACCTTTAGCCTGCCGGAAGGCATCGACGAAGAAAAAATAACGGCTGAGTTCAAGAATGGCGTGCTGAAAATCACGCTGCCGAAAGCTCCGGACCTGCAGCAGCAGGAAAAGAAAATCGAAATCCAGTCGCGGTGACCCATATGGGTCATATCCGATCATCCGCATGAATGAGTGGCGCCGCCAATTTCTAATCGATATTGGTGTCTGCAACGTGGTTGATGTCGTACGTCAGCAGGTATCGCACGACATCTCCCGTTATTTTCACGATACATGCGTGGTATGCCCAGCAGCGCGGACCGCTCGCAGATCGCTGTCGATGGCAGCTCACAATCGCTCTGAGACGAGAACCTGATGCGTTCTGATGGAGTCACAACGGGGCTCGAACGTATTGTTTTGACGCAATCTCTTCGAACCTGCCGTTTCCATACTTAACGATCCAGCTCGGCCAAAGAGCAACAAAAACATCGAAGCGCTTTTCCACACCCTGCTCGACGCCGTATGCAATGGGGATCGCCAAGACTGTCAGTTTTGGAACATCACCAGACACGCTCGAAAATGGCGACGACACTCCTTATGACAGGCTTTCAGCCTTGATAACCTTCCATTGCAGAGTGCAGGTCTAATTTTTAGAATATTATCGAATATAACAGTATTATAGCTGAAATTTTATAATTATATAAAAATCTATTTTTATTTTTATAATATCATGATATTGTGATATAAGATATTTTTCTTCATATAGATGAAATAAACTAGTTACACACATGATATAAACTTGAATTAAATTTTTCGCCTTGTCTTCTGCAATAGACAAACAAGGCGAATATGTTAGGGGTCGATGCTATTGGCGGCGCGGGACTCGCAGCTCAGGGAAGCGCAAACAATTCCTTCACGCGAGATGCGGCGTATGCTTTCGACAAATCGCTTCAAACGGCGCAGTCGGACGCAACACCAGCAAGCACAATGGCTGACGCAAATGCCGTGGCAGCAAGCGACGATGAAACTGTGCGGGCTGATGCCGACAGCATCACAGCGCCGGGATTCGCCGAAAGCCTGATCCCGGTCTGGGGGGCCGGGCGCCAGGCCGTTCACGATTTCCAAAATGGAAATTGGGGATGGGGACTCGTGAACACGGCCATGGCGGTTTCGGATGTATTTCTCGTAAAGGCCGCCGCGACCGCGACCGGTAAGGTGGATGTCATGGGCATCACCAGGATCGCAGGGCACGAGGGGATCGAACGTGCGGCGACTGAAGTTGCAGAAAAGACCGTAAAAGCCAATGCTGATGACATCGCAGCGAGCGGCTTTTCTGGAGCCGCAGCCAAGCTGACAGGGCAAGTCATCTATGGCGCGAGCGATTTGAGCCAGGCGGCAATGGCCTTTCGCCTTCAGAACGGGATCAAGGGCGCCGGCAACGTTGCGGTCTTCGAATATGCTGAAAATGGCGTTACCAAGACGCTGGCTATGGCGAGTAAGCGCGGCGAAGGCGGAGGCCATGCCGAACGCCTGATCGCGGCCGCCTTGGAGAAGCAAGGCGTCGACCCCAGCGCCGTGACGCACATTTATTCCGAACTCCAACCTTGCACCGTCCTATTCGGCGGCGGCTGTAAACGTTTCATCCAGGAGACTTTCAAAAAACGCGGCAACGACCTACAGTTTCGAGTATGGAGCAACGCAAGTTTCAAGGGATCTAGGCGTTGAGCGGCTCAAAAACGCCGTTGACCAGCTCTTCCGCGCTGGCCAATAGTGCTGTCAACTGAGCCTTGCAACAAAGGGCAGGAGAAGACCAGCATGGAGACCGACCTCACTGCGCTTGAAGCCTATTGGGGAGGCGATCTCGTGAAAGTACCGGCCGATCTCCTTAGGCAAGCCGCGCTACCCGCGCGCGAAACGGCCTTCTTGACCCGGATCGGACTGCCATCGCGCGACAACCCATTATTTCCGATCGTCAAAAACGTCTCCAATCTCGCCCAGTGGCGGCGCGCAGGTCAGGATTATCTGGTTATCGCTGATCAGCACGACCAGAAACTATGCATCCGTCTCGGCGATGGGATTGTTCTTGCCATCGATGCGCGCAACGAGCTGGCTGACAGGTTCGTCAACGCTAGTCCAAGCGGTTTGTCGGCCTTCCTAATGATTTATCTGGAGGCGCAGAGCGGCCTGGGGTCAGCTAGCGATGAGCAAGCGGCAGCCATCGTTGCCGGCATCCGCAAGCGTTTCATGCAGCTCGATCCGGAAGCGATGGCGAATGAGGAGAATTGGTGGCCCGCAATCCTTACACAAGTCGAGCAAGGGTTGATGTAAACTGTATGGTCGCGCATTCAGTCTTCTCTGAGTTCGACGGCATAACGCGCCAGGTCGATTTGACATTGGTCATGACATCACACTACTGAGGGATAATGCATGGCA
>CAYVJO010000298.1:0-741 GCA_964451735.1 uncultured Hyphomicrobiaceae bacterium
GCCCGCCTGTCGGCATGACAAGCCCGTGAAGCAGACGCAGCAGAAGGGTTTTTCCCGCCCCATTCGGCCCCATGACCACAGTAAACGCGCTATTGTGGAGCTCAAGGTCGATGCCATCGATCAGCCGCTCGCCATCGATTTCCAGTGTTAATCCGGCTGTTCGCAGGGGTAGCATGGAACGCGCAGACGATGCGCTGCGGGAAGCCATATGCGTGAGAGTATCGGTTCTTACAGCCGGCTCAGCCATAGGCGTACCTTTTCGCAGTCAAGCGTACCCCCATGACCAGCGCATTGACTCCAACTGCAATGACGAGCAGCACCATGCCGAGCGCCAGCGCCAAGGCGAGATCGCCCTTCGACGTCTCAAGCGCGATCGCCGTCGTCATGATGCGCGTGAGGTGATCGATATTCCCGCCAACGACGATGACCGCCCCCACTTCGGATATGGCGCGGCCGAAGCCGGCCAGCGCGACGGTAAGAAGCGCAAAGCGCGCGTCCCAGATCAACGCCCCGATCACCTTGTGGGCGGGAACGCAGAGCGAACGGAACGTCTCGGCATATTCATGGTGCAAATCCTCTATCACCTGCCGGGATAGCGCCGCGACGATGGGTGTTATGAGGATCGTTTGCGCGATAATCATCGCGGATGGCGTGTAAAGAAGACCGAGCCACCCCAAAGGACCCGCACGGGAGAGGTGCAAATAAACGAGCAGGCCGACAACGACCGGCGGCAGCCCCATC
>CAYVJO010000298.1:751-2057 GCA_964451735.1 uncultured Hyphomicrobiaceae bacterium
CATTTACAGTTACGATGGCGGCGCTGCGTCCGCGAAAACGGCTGACCGCCAGCAGTGCGCCGAGCGGCAGACCGATTATGCAGGCGATGGTCATCGCTGTCAGGCTGACTCTAAGCGAGAGCGCAACGATCTGGCTGAGCGCTGGATCGAGCGTGATGACGAGCTGTATTGCAAGTTGGAAGGCGTTGCCAATATCCTGCATAATTTTCTAAGCTGGCCAATTTTCCGTAATTTTTGCATATTTTCGATGTGGCGTACAAGCTTGAAAGAGTTTTGCATATGGACATTGGCCCATCTGGGCGTTCGCCCTCGAAGAGGCGCCTGTGATCAATTATAAACGGTCGGTCAAATGCCAAGCGGGGAACTGATTTGGAGTGTAAGCTGTGAATGAGAGCGATATACGCGCCGGCGAAATCGCGGTGCCACCTCCCAAGACTATGGATGCGGGGATCGTTTTCATTGGCCGGATCCATACGCCCTGGAAAAGACGCGCGGAATGCCCAAAACAAGGACGGCTGGACGGCCCGGCTTGCCGGATCGAAATCTTCGATCCATGGACCCCAGCGCTAACGGGCATCGAGGCTTTCGAAAAAATTGAAGTTCTCTATTGGCTCGACCGGTCGCGCCGCGATCTCGTTATTCAAAGTCCCGCCCATGATAGCGAGACGCGCGGGACATTTGCGCTGCGCTCGCCGGTCCGCCCCAACCCGATCGGCACATCCATCGTGGCTCTCGTTAGCATAGAAGGAGTCAATATATTTGTGCGAGGTCTCGACTGCCTCGATGGAACGCCGCTCATCGATCTGAAGCCGGACCGCTGCCGCCACAGTCCGCTCAACATCACTGAAAAAAGCGATAGCGGACGCAGCCAATAGCGGAACGTCAATCGTCGATTAAAAAATCATCGACGCTGAGCTTTTTCTCCCTAGCGGCAAGATAGTCCTCCGTCGTCCGGACTTTAGGGCGCGGACGCAGCGAAAAAGGATCGTTGCTGCTGTTTGCCATCGCCTCCACACGGCAATTTTCGCACATCTGGATGAGGCGCGCTCGTTCTGGATCGGCGAACATGGCATGTTTCCCGGCAAGTTGCCGGGTAATCCGGTCGATCGTCGATTTTGTAGCGAAAGGTTTCCCGCATGCCACGCACTCGAATGGAGCCTCCTCATAAAGCGTAACCGGCTGCATCGCCTCAGGCGTGAAACTCAGCCGCGGTTCGAGGGCTAGGGCGTTCTCCGGGCAGGTTTTGACGCATAAGTTGCACTGTACGCAGGCATTTTCGACGAAACGCAGCTTGGGCTCACCCGGC
>CAYVJO010000298.1:2067-4438 GCA_964451735.1 uncultured Hyphomicrobiaceae bacterium
GGCGTGTCCGTCATAGCGCCCGTAGGACAAGCGGAGGCGCAGGCCATGCACAAAGTGCAGGCGGCTTGATCGATCCCGATCCGGCCATAAGGAGATCCTGGAGGCAAAGCGATGACATCCGGCTTTTGAGGAGCCGCCTCGTGGAGCCTCGCAAACGCTATTCGGGCGATATCGCGTTTCGATCCGTGCGGCGTGAACGCGGCCTTCGGCATCGCCTCGCCAGCAGGCGGCGACCATACCGCTGCTTCGGCCTGATCCGGATCGGCTTCTTCTATAAGAACGATACGAGGCGCATCCCCAAATCCAAGCGCGCCTATGATTGCGTTCGCCAATACGATCTCGGTGCGCACGCTCTCCAACTCCTCCCGCTTGCGAGGGTTCGCAAGCAGGAAAATCCGCTCCGCGCCGCTGGCAAGCAGCGCGGTCAGCTCCACGTGACCGACAGACGTCGCCTCATACAGGCTGAGCGGCATCATGTTCGCCGGCAGGCCGCGTCCGAAACGAGCCATTGCCGCGATCATCTCGCTGCCGAAATTTTCTTCATGCACGAGCAGCACCGGGGCTTTGCCGCCTGCTTCGGCATAGGCGCGCAGCATCGCCTGCGTCTTGCCGATCGTGTCCTCCCGGCCGGGATAGCGATAGGAGATCGCACCCGTAGGACACACGGCATGGCAAGAGCCGCAGCCCCCGCAAATGCCACTGTCGATCTGCACATAGTCTCCCGCCTCGGCGATTGCGCCCGCAGGGCAGACATCGAGGCATTTGGAGCAGCCTATGATGCGTGAACGCGAGTGTGCGCAGATATCGCCGTTATAATCGACATAAAGCGGTTTCTCGAACTCGCCCGCCATCTCGGAGAGTTCGAGAACCGCCCGGAGCGCGGCTGCCGGGTCGCCGGGATCGACCCGCTTGTAGCCGTCACGATACAAATGGCCCGTTACGAGCGGCGCTTTGCCAGACATGTCGAGGATGAGGCTACACGTCGAAGTCGCGCCATCACGGGCCATCACGAATTGGAGCGTGTCGCGGGAGGATGGCATCAACGGCGCGTAACCATCGACGGTCAGTGAAAAGGAGCCAAAAGAGCCCTCGACTTTGACGATCTTGCCACGATAGATCGCAATATCGCCCTTAAGCGGCGGTACGAACGGTTCTTCGCTGGGCAAAAGCAGCGTTACCGAAAGCTTGGCGGAGAGCAATTTCGCGATCTCCAGCGCCTGTTGCCCCGAACCATAGACCAAGCACATGCCATCCGAGAGGATGGATTTGAGCTGCACAGGCTTTGAGAGATAGCTGTCCGTTTTCAGCAAAGCTGCGATTTTCGGCGTCGCTGCGGCGGCCTCGGCGGACCATCCCGCCATTTCGCGTATATTGACGAAACGGACGGCGCCGCTCTTGCCGCTTTCCTCGGCGATCTCTTGAAACAGCGGCGCTTCCTGCGTACAAGCGACCGTTACGCCGCCATGGGAGGCGAGGGCGGTCTCGTAATTTGCAAGCTGAGAGCGGCAAAGCTGTGTGTAAATCGGACCGGTATCGTGTCCTAACGCGGCCGATAGCTTCGATGCGTCCAGCGGCATGGTTTTTTCGCAGTTGCACACTAGACAGCGGGTTTCCCGCGTCATTCTTGTTGACCTTCCAGGCAGCACTTTACAATTATTATAAGTGTAAGCAGCGGATCGCTCGATTGTACAGTCGATTGTGCCAGTGATGGTTTGCCTTGTTTTTATAAGAAAAGCCGCGGGAGGAGACGATGCTAAGCCGCCATCCGGGACTGCGAGGACCTAATGACAATTATAAAGAAGCGGGAAGTCACGATACCGCTTGGCATCATCGTAGAAAAACGCAAATCCAGCCACCAATGGGGAGACTGGAATTGGAAGCCGGTCGCCGTCTTCATGAATGCGGATGATGACGCCTCCTGGGTTGAAATGATACGCGGCGAAGATTTCGTGCAGTATCACGCGGCAACGCTTCCTTTGACACTTCACCGAAAGGAAACCGAACCGCTTCGCCTCAATCTGATGCTTGACGCGTACGAACTTTACATCGTTCTCCGGCCAAACCCGAATGTTGCTTCGCCCTTTCCGTATTTGCCGCATGCCGTAACAGCTTCCTCCTATGTCGCACAGGATCATTGCGACGCGGGCGACGACATTGTCGAAAAAGTGGTTATGCCGAGTGGCGTTGCCGCCCTGATCCAGGCTTTTGTTGAGGAGCATCATGTCGAGGAAGCATTCAAGAAGCGGCGGCGCGACGATGTGGATACGGAAGAAAGGCTCTTTGGAAAAACGCCGATTTTCACGCCGCGAAAGCGCTATTAGCCCGCTTCATTCATGAGCGGCGGCGGAAAGGCTGCACCTTGTACGGTCTC
>CAYVJO010000299.1:0-4436 GCA_964451735.1 uncultured Hyphomicrobiaceae bacterium
GGCGATACCCGTGAACGACAAAAAGTATTCTGATTCCACCCACTCACGAACATTCTCCCATTTTTCGGTGCAACAGTGCATCACCGCTTTTTTCCGCGATGGGACCGAAATGCCGCGCAATATCCGCGAGCATGATTTGACGATGCCAAATCTCCGACGAAGCGAAGACAGGCGGCAACTCCACCTCTTCGCAGCGTTCGCCCAAAGCCTCTCGCAACTCTCCGAACGCCTCCATAGTGCTCGTATCGGCGCGGTCCCAGTATGGGCTCTTTACGAATGCGAGAAGCGGAGGCAAGGGAGGTTCGCTACTCGCCGTCTCGGAGTGGCTGCCGCGGCTGCGAGGAAACATCCATCGGTCGAGCGGATCGTAGGCGGATAAAAGATCGGCTGCGAGCGCGAGGGCCTCCACGGAGCGCGCGAACACGCCGGGGGTGTCGAGAGGCGGCGATTGGGTCAGAACGCCCGTTCGAGAAACCATGCCGAATGTGGGCTTCAGTCCGAAAACGCCACAGAACGAGGCCGGCCGGATGACTGAGCCATTCGTTTGCGTGCCGAGTGCCAGCGGCGCCATGTTTGCGGCGACGGCGGCGGCAGAGCCCGAGGACGACCCGCCAGGCGTATGTCCGGAATGATGAGGATTGCGCGTTTTCCCCGGCTGGTAAACCGCAAGCTCTGTTGTTACCGTCTTGCCAATGAGGATCGCGCCGGCCTCGCGTAACCTGGCGACAGCTGCCGCGTCCCTGGTGGGCTTTCGACCCGCAAAGATCGGGCTCCCATATTCGGTCGGCATGTCCGCCGTGTCGAAAATATCCTTCACAGCAAAGGGGACGCCATGAAGCGCTCCCGCGGGCTGCCCCGTGCCACGCAAGCGGTCTGCCTGGCGGGCCTGCTCCATGACATAAGAGGGATCGATATGTGCCCAAGCCCGAACGTCCGGCTCGCTCGCGGCAATCCGATCCAGATAGGCTGCAGCGGCTTCCTCGCACCGGCATTCCCCGGAACGTATTTTCGCGGCCAGTTCCACGGCCGAAAGATGCGTCGGATCGATTAGAGCCATATCAGTTCCTTGGCTTGTGACAGTTCGGAAAAAGACCTGCAAAATTACGAAGTGTTTACCTTATCTTGAGGCTTTGAACCATAAAATTGCCTCAATTCAAACTGCCGACAAAAGCAGAAAGAATCATAATATCTTGGGATATCGCATGAAGTTGCGCGACTTATGTCTAAATTGTGGCGAATCAGACACAAGCATTTCGGTATTCGTTTGGCAGGCATGCTTGCTAGCCTTGATAGGCGGCGCGTGATCATGGACTATGAGAACACATATGATCGAACCTTGCGCATCTGGTGTGCGACCCATCTCATAATTGTTGATGGTTCAGGGTCGATTGGGCACCTTTTTTATCGGAATATGGGGATAGATACATTGCGGATCGGCAAAATCGCTTTTTGCCTTCGGGCAAGTTTGGCGGGTATGGGAGTCTTGGCAGTCATTTCCCTGGGTCTGCATCGTGCTGAGGCGCGCGAACTCGTCAGTTGGGACGGCGATGACGGGATGGGCACGATCATCGTCAAAACCTCGGAACGAAAGTTATACTATGTGCTCGGCAAAGGTGTTGCCCTGCGCTACGACGTAGCCGTTGGCAAGGATGGCATGCAGTGGTCCGGGCAAACTTTCGTGCAGGGCAAAGCGCGCGATCCTGGCTGGACGCCGACACCGAGAATGCGCCGGGAAAATCCGGCGCTTCCAGACTACATGCCGCCTGGCCCAACCAATCCGCTTGGTGTGCGCGCAATCTATCTCGGCTGGACAGCATACCGAATTCACGGAACAAACGCGCCGTCCTCGATCGGGCAAGCCGCATCGAGCGGCTGTATCAGGATGCGGAACAATGACGTGGTCGATTTGTTTGAAAGAGTGCATATCGGCGCGCCGGTACACGTCATTCATTAGAACCCGGCCGAGGGTATAACGCGGCAGAAATTGGCATATGCGTCGGGTCCCTCAAGGGCTGTGAAACGCACAGAAAGTTGCGATCTCCCTGAAGCGGGCGGATCGGGGAATTCAGGGACATGCTACAGGGACATGGAGGTCTAATGTTCAAAGGTATTTTCAAAAGCGCAGCAATTGCCGCCGGGGCATTCGCTTTAATTGCTTCGACTCCGGAAGCCAGCGCCAATCAGGACTGGCTGAGGGATTTTCAGTCCGGCAACCGTACCAGCTCAAACCAGAACAGCTCTTTCGCTGACAGCTTTTTTTCGAGCGGCAATAGAGGCGCAGGCCGTCAGACGGTAAGCTTTCCGGCAAGTTATGGCGCTGGCCAGATTGTAGTGAGCTTTGGCGACCGCCGCCTTTACTACACTATCGGAAAGGGCAAGGCCATCAGCTATCCGATCGCGATACCGAAAGGTGATGCCCGCTGGGCCGGCACGTTACGCGTAAGCGCGAAAAGAGAAAACCCGACCTGGACGCCCACATCCGGCATGCGCCGTGAAAACCCGAAGCTGCCCGCCTTCGTGCCTGGTGGTGATCCTCGCAACCCGCTCGGCGTCCGCGCGCTCTACCTAGGCAGCACGCTCTACCGCATTCACGGTACAGACGCGCCTTGGCTGATTGGCCAGGAAGTTTCGAAAGGATGCATTCGTATGCATAACGCCGATGTAATCGATCTTTATAACCGTACCGGTATCGGTACGCGTGTGACAGTAACCTGGTCGCGTTACGCGAGCCTATAAAAATTTAATTTTCCAAGCTGGAACAAGAAAAGGCCGGTTCAGATCCGGCCTTTTCCTTTTAATTGTACTCAGGACGACGCGCCAAGGCAGGCATTCAAGCTTGCGGCCAGACCTTGCATCAGCTCGAAATACTGGTCCGGTCCTTCAGCAAGCGCTGCGCCGAGAGGATCCAACTCAGCCGTTTTCGAATTGGTTCCCTCAATGATCGTTTTGACAAGCTTCGGCTCGAATTGCGGCTCTGAAAACACGCAGACAGAGCGCGTTTCGGCGATTTTGGCGCGGATCTTCTTCAAGCGGGCGGCGCCGGGCTGACGCTCGGCACTAACCGTGATCGAACCGGCTGCCGTCAGTCCATAACGGTCCTCGAAATATTGATAGGCGTCATGAAAAACAATGAAAGGCTTGCCCTGAATGGGAGCAAGCTTTTGCTTCAGCTCTGCGTCAAGCGCATCAAGGCGCTGCTTGACTTTTTCCGCATTCGTCTTGAACAGTTCGGCCCTATCCGGGGCGGATTTGGCGAATTCCTCCGCTAAACGGTCAACGATGATCGTTGCGTTCGCAGGATCGAGCCACAGATGCGCATCGGCGCCTTCATGCTCATGGTCGTGCTCGGCTTCGGCCGCTTTCGCGTCATGGCTGTGCTCGCCATGCGCATGTTCGGCTTTCTTGTTTCCCTTTTTTTCATGGTCGTGGCTGTGTTTCTTCGTGTCTGCGTGTTTTTCGCCGTGCTTATGGCCATGCTCAGAGTCATGCTCATGGGCTTCAAACGCACCGCCCTCACGCACTGGAAGAAGCTTTAAGCCAGCCGTCTCGGCAAGCGTTACAATGTTCGCCTTGTGGGATAAACTTTTAAGCGGCTTTTCGAGAAACGTCTCAAGGTTTTCGCTCACCCGGACAACGATTTTCGCATTGTTCAGGCTCCGTGCATCGGACGGTTTCAGCGTATAGCTATGTGGAGAGCTTGCACCTTGCAATAGTAGCTTTGGCGTGCCGGCGCCTTCCATGACGGCGGCAGCGAGGGCATGAACCGGCTTGATGGTAACCACGACATTCAAATCATCCGCAGCCTTTCCCTGCGTCGGCGAGAGAACCGCGACACCGAAAACAGCCGCCATAGCGGCCCGAGTTATCATCCGTTTCATGAGACCTCGCAGTAGTTAATGTTATATCGTAACCTTTATAACATTGCTCTCATATGATCAACCACTCGGCTCAGACAAAATTTGCACGCAATGAAATGGCTTGCTATGCATGATCCCTGCTCAATTTTACAATTTTTCTGGAGGTGATCGAATGTGGCGTTTCCGGCTCTGCCACAGCGCGTTTCCGGTAGTCTTTTTGCTAACCGCCTTGATAATGGCGAACAAGGCCGCGGCCCATCCGCATGTCTGGGTTACCGTGGAGACCGAAGTCCTCTACGGCGGACAAAAAACGATCACTGGCTTCCGTCACCGATGGACATTCGACGAGTTCTATTCCAGCTTCGCCATACAGGGACTTGACAAGAACAATGACGGAAAATATGACCGCGAGGAGCTTCAGGAGCTGGCCGAAATCAATATCAGCTCATTGAGCGAGTTCGACTATTTCACTTTTCCTAAACTCGATGGGCAAACCATTGAGCGTGCACCGCCCCAAGATTATTGGCTGGACTATGCCGATGGCCGACTGACGCTCGTGCTTACACTGCCTTTCAAGGA
>CAYVJO010000300.1:0-4434 GCA_964451735.1 uncultured Hyphomicrobiaceae bacterium
TGTTTGCGTCTGGCTTTGGCAGGGCTTTGGACAGCGCTCAACAGGTGTGGGCGAGGCCGGAACGACGCTGCAGATCAATATTTCATTACCGGTTCGATGCTCTTGGCCTGGGTCACCCAGCTCTCGACCTGTCCAAGACCTGGAAGCTGGCGGACGAGTTTTCTTTTCTCATTGGCCTCCGTCATGGATTTGTGAAGATTGTCTGCTCTCCGCTTCGCTAGTTCTTTGACTGTATCGACGCCTGCAACTTCAAGCAGCTCGGAAAACTCCTCGCCAACCCCTTTGATCCTCATAAGGTCGCACATATTCGCCCATTTCAGAATCAGTTTTTCGTCAATCCCGGACACTTCAGCCAGATCCTTGCGCCCTTTTCGCGTCGCAGCCTTGTCGAGAAGCTGCTTGGTGTTCCGGATACCGACCTTGTCGAGCTTGGCCGCGTATTTCGGCCCCACGCCTTCGATCTTTTCAATCTTGTAGTTCACAATAACCTCCTTCAAGCTTCTCCGGGCCGCCAGCTTCCGACGGTATTTGACCGCTATACGAGCGGATGGGGAAAAATGTTATGCATTACGAGGGATAGCGCCAAGCGAATTTGTTTGCTGCAACATGCCAACGGGAAATTCGCGTGGACAAAAGGAGCATATCCTCAAGTTGTTCACACTGGGAACTGGCATAATTAGGAGATGTCGCAAGCGGCGGCGCAATTGAACAAGCCTCACGAGAAGGCGGAGACAGTATGACCGATCATTCAGACGACGCAGTATTTCTGGGAAAGAGCGTTAAGCCGGAGCGACTGCTTTTGAGGCTTGCGAACAGACACGGGCTCATCACTGGCGCAACAGGCACGGGCAAGACCGTCTCCTTACAGATCATCGCCGAGGGCCTGTCACGAAAAGGCGTTCCAGTTTTTGCCGCCGACATCAAAGGCGACCTGTCAGGCCTCGCCGCCAGCGGGACGCCTAAACCCTTTCTCGAAGAACGCGCCGCGAAAATCGACCTGGAAGACTACGGCTATGAGGCTTTCCCCGTGATTTTCTGGGACCTGTTCGGTGAGCAAGGACACCCGATCAGAGCAACGATCGCCGATATGGGCCCCTTGCTGCTCTCGCGGCTTTTGGAATTGAATGAGGTGCAGGAAGGCGTTTTGAACATAGCCTTTCGGGTCGCGGGCGACGAAAGGCTCCCCCTGCTCGACCTTAAGGATCTGCGCTCGCTCATCGCCCATGTCTCGGAGCGGGCCGACGAGTTCTCCGTGAAATACGGCAATGTCTCGAAAAGCTCGGTCGGAGCGATCCAGCGGCGGCTGCTCGTCATTGAAGAGCAGTCTACGGAGCATTTCTTCGGCGAGCCGGCCTTCAACATTGCCGATCTTATGCGCACCGATTCTGCGGGGCGCGGCTATATCAGTATCCTCGCCGCCGACAAACTCATGGCTTCGCCCCGGCTGTACGCAACTTTCCTGCTCTGGCTGCTAAGCGAGCTGTTCACCAAACTGCCGGAAGTCGGCGATCCGCCCAAGCCGAAGCTGGTGTTTTTCTTCGACGAGGCGCATCTGCTGTTTAGCGAGGCGCCCAAAGCGCTTTTGGAGCGGATCGAGCAAATCGCACGCCTGGTGCGCTCCAAGGGCGTGGGTGTCTTCTTCGTCACTCAGAACCCCCTCGACGTGCCCGATACGGTTTCCAGCCAGCTCGGCAACCGCGTCCAGCATGCCTTGCGCGCCTATACGCCGCGCGAGCAGCGCGCGGTTAGAGCCGCCGCTGGAACTTTCCGTCCCAATCCTGAATTCGAGACCGAACGCGTCATCATGGAGCTTGGCGTCGGCGAGGCGCTTGTCTCGACGCTGGAAAAAAAGGGCGAGCCGTCTATCGTACAGCGAACGCTGATCCGTCCGCCCTCGTCGAGACTGGGACCGCTGACGCCAGATGAGCGCCAGTCTATCATCGAGGCAAGCCCGGTCAGGGGCGTCTATGATAGCCTTCTCGATCGTGACTCAGCCCATGAAATCCTCGCCCGAAGACAGGGCCAGACGAACCCATCCCTGGACAGTGGCGAAACCGGCTACGAACGGCACGGCGAGTTCCGTATTCCCAAGCCGGCGGGCCGGACTGGCGAGGGAACGCGCCCTTCGCCCCGCACTCCTCGCGGTGATACGCCTTCGGACGCATTCTTCAAGTCGCTCGCCCGCTCGCTCGGGACCGTGATACCACGCGTTCTTGAACGCGTGCTCGGCGGACGGTATAGACGCTGAACGAAAGGAAGCATCATGACCCATCCTGCTGCAGCGGCAATGACCGCCTCCCCGGCGATATCCGTTTGCTTGGCGTTTGGCGTCAAGGCTGGCGGCGTTGATCCGGCGCTTTATACGGCGGAGACGATCGTCACTGGTACCGGCGAGGCTGAAAGAAAGCGAGGGTTCAAAGCCGGAGCCGAAGACGTATTGATCAAGGTGACCGGCCGTCCCAAACTTGCAAACACGGACCGTGCGCGAAGCCTAATCGAGCGCGCACAGGAGCTGATCGCAAGCCACGACTATGAAGACCGGATGAAAGATATCCCGATCCATGACGAGCAGGGCACACGCGACCGGCCCTATTTTCTGCGGATGACTTTCGAGCCATCGGCATTCGACGCCGCGCTCGCATCCACGGGACTTAAAAAATGGGATGGAGAGCGCCCCACAGTCGCTATATGGCTCGGCATCCGCGATGCCCGAAGCCGCTATATTCTCTCGCGCAACGGCGAAAGCGGTTATGGCCAGCGGGAAGTCTTGAAGGACGCATCGACACGAAGAAGCATCCCGATCATTCTGCCTGAAGAAGGCCAGAAAGACGTTAGCTACGACGATATTGTAAAACGGAATTGGAGCACCATACTAAACGCTTCGCAGCAAATGGGAGCGAATGCAGTGCTTTACGGCACTCTTGAATATGATGGGCGCGGTTATTGGAATGTCGCATGGGTTGCGGCGGGCGATCGCGCCTACGCCAAATGGCGACTCACGGGCGTAACCTTCGACAAAGCGCTCAAGGGCGCTATCGACCGCGTGATGACCGCCCATGCTCGTCAGACAAGACACATCAACAGGAGTTCTCGATGAGATATTTGGGGCCGTTCGGTCTGTCTCTGCTGGCCCTGCCGATTCTGGTTTTTCTCGGCGGAACGCCGCCAGCTGGCGCTGAGAACAGAGCTGGCGTTTTCGACTATTATACGCTCGTCCTGAGCTGGTCCCCCACTTACTGCGCGACGCGCGACGGCTCCGGCCGCAATGAACCGCAATGCGCAGGCGACAGACCCTATCACTTCGTGCTGCATGGCTTATGGCCGCAATATGAACGCGGATGGCCGCGCGCTTGCGAAACGGCTTCGAGACCCTGGGTGCCCGACAAGGTCATCCGCGATATGCTCGATATCATGCCGAGCAAGCGGCTGATCATCCATCAATATCGCAAACACGGCACCTGCTCGGGCTTAGAGCCGCAGGACTATTTTCGCCTTTCGCGGCGCGCATTCGAAACCATCAAAGTCCCAGCGCGCTTTCAGAATTTGCAGGACTACCACACCGTTTCGCCGGCCGAGATCGAGAGCGCTTTTCTTGAGACAAACCCCGCTCTGAAGCCCGAGATGATCAGCATCGATTGCAAGGACAGGCGGCTGCGAGAGCTTCGCGTCTGCTTCACTCGCGATTTGCAATTGCGCAATTGCGGGATGAACGAGCAGCAGGGACGGCTCTGCTCGTCGGAGAAAATCGTGATGCCGCCTGTGAGAACGGGAGCGTTTCAGCGCAATGACGGCGTTTATGACAGGGGCAATGAGAATGACGGGCGGGATGATGAGGACAGCTATGATCGGTATGATCGATATTGATGGCTCATAAGCCCTCCGTGCTCGCCAGAACCGTCTCGAAGGAAGCTGGATGACTAGCCGCGATTGCTTCGTCCATGCCGTCAGCGATCGATGCGATGCTGGTCTCCAGCGTTGAGACAAAAAAACTGGCGCTGAAGTTACTCTCATAGGCGAGCCACAAGAGACATAGTGCAAATGGAACGGAGCGAAACGCCATCACAGACCCCCGGCAAAAGGTAATAAGAATTGAACGCCGCATGTCTGTTTTCGTGGCACGTGGACTGCAACGTTCTATCGAAATGATCAATAGATGAAGAGACTTAACGATCCGTGGACGAGGTGAGTGAATTTCGCCTGAGGTTCAAATCCAGCGTGACTGAATAAGATTGGGGGTCAAAGCGGTTAGCGGCCAGGTCTTGTCACTGCGGCTGGCAAGGCAGAATTCTACAGGACCGAGAGCAACGCAAACCTTGCGGCAAATTGTGCCTGATCGTGAAAGGCAACATCCTATGACAATAGGATAAAATCTCTAAGGATAGGGCGGCCGGATCCCGATGGGGGCTAGGATCCGGCCTTTTGGGCACTAGAGAG
>CAYVJO010000301.1:0-635 GCA_964451735.1 uncultured Hyphomicrobiaceae bacterium
GCTGGACAAGGACGCCAAAACCCGCGTCTGGGCGATCCCCGCCCCAACCGGCGGCAGCCGCGCCTTTTGTGACCGGATGAACGCATGGGCGCAGAAGGAAGGCCAGCCAGGGTTGGGGTATATCTTCTATCGTGAGGGTGAAGCAGCCGGCCCTGTCGCTAAGAATGTCGGCGAGGAACGCACTACAGCTATACGAGATCAACTGGGTCTCAAGGCGGGAGACGCTGTGTTCTTCACAGCCGGCGATCCAGCCAAATTTTATAAATTCGCGGGCGAAGCGCGGAACAGGATCGGCGAGGAACTCCGGCTGACCGCGAAGGACCGCTTCGAGTTTTGCTGGATCACCGATTTTCCATTCTATGAGTGGAACGAGGATGAGAAGCGGATCGACTTCTCCCATAACCCTTTCTCCATGCCGCAAGGCGGATTGGAGGCCCTGGAAGCTGCCCGCGCGCAAGGAACGGAGGCGCTTCTCTCGCTCAAGGCCAACCAATACGACATTGTCTGCAATGGCGTCGAGCTGTCCTCCGGCGCGATCCGGAACCATCTTCCCGAAATCATGTACAAAGCCTTCGAGATCGCGGGATACGGACCAGAGGTCGTCGACGGCAAATTCGGCGGAATGATCCGCGCGC
>CAYVJO010000301.1:645-4419 GCA_964451735.1 uncultured Hyphomicrobiaceae bacterium
CGTGATGTAACCATGTTCCCGATGAACCAGCGCGCCGAGGACCTTCTGATGGGCGCGCCCAGCGAGGTTTCGCCGAAGCAGCTTCAGGAGTTGCATATCCGCCTGAGCCTGCCGAAAACGTAGACATACGAATTGACTGCAAGCTCTCATTGGTAATGACTATCGTTCATGATCACGGCAGTACAGATTAGAGCCGCCCGTGCGATGCTCCGTATCGCGCAGGAAGAACTCGCCTGGCGATCCGGCGTTTCGATAATGACGATCCGGCAGCTTGAGACGTCAGAAGGTGAGCGGCTGGTTGCCAAGGAGACCGTTGCGGCCATCGTCAAGCTATTGCAGGTGGCCTGCGTGGACTTCATCCATAAAGGCGTGAGCTTGAATAGCGCTGCGTGACAAGGAAGCCCGGATAGCCCGGCTTCGGTCCATCGCCGAAGGCGCGGCGCGGTCTGGCGGCTGCCTCACCGACACCGATCTTTATGGCGATGACGGCCTACCGAAATAAAACGATCGTCAGTGATCGTCATCGACATATCGGCGTTGATAGCGATTTTCCGGCTCGAACCCGAGATGAACCCTTTTCTCGCGACCATCGTGGAGGCCAATGAGCGCTGTTTGTTGGCGCTCAGCCTGCTTGAAGCCTCGATGGTGATAAGCGGTTGCAGGAAGGATAATCCGGTCTTCGAACCGCTTGATGCTTTTCTTGTCGAGGCGGGCATCAAAATCGCACCGTTTGACGCCAATCAGGCAAGGCTCGTGCGGGATGCGTTCTTCCGTTTTGGCAAGGGTGGCCATTCCGCCGGGCTCAATATGGGCGATTGCGCCTCTTACTTGCTGGCGAAATCGCACCATGCGTCGCTGCTTTATAAAGGAGACAACTTTTCCCGCACTGATATCACGCCTGCATGTCGAGTTTTCTGATTTGTTCGGAGCTTTTGTCACCGGGATCGAGCCAGCGCTCGTTCCTGTCTCCCTGCCATTGCGTTAAATCGTCCCGGCGGCATCGCTGCGCCTGAAAACGGGCGCGACATATCTTACTTTTACAGTATAAGTCAAAACAACGCTCTCTTATCATCGCCTTAGTTATTGCGCATAATGTCGGATGTCTGACTGATACGCTTTGGGAAAAGGCCATCATGGCTATTGAATTTGTTGTCACAACAGCTCTGCTTACTGTCATCATCGCAGCGCGCTATCTTATACTATCCGGATTTGCTTATTGGCTGCTCTGGCAACATGGTGGTGAAAAGCTGCGCGCAAAACGCCTTAACCGCGACCGGCCCATGCGGCGAGCAATCCTGCAAGAAGTGCGGCTCTCATTATTGTCATCGGCCCTTTTCGCCGCGCCTGCGGCTTTGACTCTCATCGCTTGGATGCATGGGAGCACATTGATCTACACAGACTGGCAAGCCTATGGCGGCATTCCCTATCTGCTTCTTAGCGCTTTCATTTATTTGATCATTCAGGACAGCTATTATTACTGGGCTCATCGCCTCATGCACGATCCAAGGCTGTTCAAATGGATGCACGCCGGCCATCACCGCTCACGCCAGCCGACTCCATTCGCATCCTTCGCCTTTGATCCCGCCGAAGCTTTGGCTACCGCCTGGGTGCTGCCGGCGCTGGCGTTTGTCATTCCTATACACATCGGCGTGGTGATCGCGCTGCTTCTGCTGATGACCATAACCGCAATCCTCAATCATTCGGGTTGGGAAATTCTGCCAACCCGTTTTGTCGAGGGTCCGGTCGGCCGCCACCTGATTTCAGCCACGCATCACAGTCTACATCACACACGCTTTAGCACGAATTTCGGCCTGTACTTCCGTTTTTGGGACAGGTTTATGGGGACCGACTCCATGCCACAGCCACACAAAAGCCAAGCGGGAGTTGTTCCCCAAAATGAAAGGTTGAGCGCTTGATGCGCGTCAATTCTGCAAATTATGACCGCTGAACAAGGCTCACACCTTACGATGAGCACGTATGGTTTGTAAGAGCCTCAATATCGCCCGAACACGGCTGGTCCGCGCCGATGGGTTTTCCCTGTTTCGAGATCGTAATCATAACGAAAATAGCCCGGTGAGACTGTTTCATTCTGACCGATGCCATCCCAGAAATCTACGGTCAGCCGCCGAAGCGTATACTCGCAAGTGATCTCGCACGTTGCCCAGGCCCCGCCAGGAACGAGAACTTCGTCGCCCCAGCGCCCGGGCCGTACTGGGGCCGTCACGATCTTGCCCCCTTTAGTCGCGTGTGCTGTGACATAACCATAGCCACGGTCGTCCTCGCCATAGCGGTCCTGTTTGCAAGCGCGGCCTTTACACCCTGCATCGGCTGTCGAAGCCGCCCCCATGGTCATCATAGAAACAGCGGCGGCGGCTAGTGCGGATTTGAAAATATGCCCCATAATAATCTCCATCTGCCGCGAGCGGCTTTTTCTCTAATCCCGTATTCGCCGGACAATAAGGACGAAATATGGTCATGTCTAAAGGGAAATTCGAGCATAACGGATTGCGGTCCGTCTTTTCGTTTGCCCGCCGAAAACCGACGGCTTAGTGCGCCCTCCATAAAAAGTGGAAACCGGTTTTGCGAAAGGTTGCGCCAAAACAAAAAGTTAGAGCCTGATCCGTTCTGAGTCCATCCGAACGGATCAGGCTCTAGCACACGCGGAACCTTGATCATTGGCCGGCTTCGATATGGTGACTGACGGGATCGGTTCCTGCATTTGCGTTGGTACATAGGCAGCAAAGATTGAAAGGCGCGGGCTGGCCTGCTAAGCGGTGCGAATGGAACCATCCGTAAAAATTTTCGCGTATTGCGAAAGAGGCCTCAATCCCGCTTTTTGGGCCGAGCCCTTCAATGCTCTCACAAATTTCGGTTTTGTTCTGGCGGGGCTCGTCGCACTGTATGAGCTTTCTCGCCGGCCAGGCGCCGAGCCGAAGCTCTTCCGCTATTTGCTGATAATCAATCTTTTCGTGATCGGGGTCGGCAGTTTCCTTTTCCACACATACGCAACGCGTTGGGCTGCAAGCGCCGACGTCATACCGATTGGCGTCTTCATGCTAGCCTATCTCGGATATGCGCTTTATGTTTTTGCGCGCATTCCACTCATTCTTACCCTCCCAGCCATTGCAGGCTTCGCCTATGTCATATCGATCGCGCTCAATTTCGATTGCCGCTCTCTGGGATTTTCCCTCGCCCTGCTGGAGACGACAAATTGCCTGAACGGCAGCTTCGGCTATCTACCCGCGTTGGCTGCGATGCTGCTGATCGGTTTCTGGCTCTCAATCAAGCGTCATCCCGCTGCCCCCTACATCATCGCAGCGGGGCTGATTTTCATCGTTTCGATCGGCTTTCGGGCAGGCGACTGGATCTGGTGCCGCAATATCTCCTTCATGGACAAGGCGATCGGGACCCATTTTCTCTGGCACTTGTGCAACAGCGTAGTGCTTTTCCTGTTGGTCTTTGCCGCGGTCCGCCACGGCGGGAAGCGAGGATAACGCGATGCTTTCGGCCTCCCTGCGAAAAAATATGATCTGGTGGGTAGAAAATCGGTGAACGAAAACGGCGTTTCGTTTCCATTGAAACGCGGCAGTCTATAAGGCAATAAGCCAAGGCGCGATTTTGGCATGAGCGGGATTATATTTGGTGTCCGCCAATCCGCTCTTGCTATTTTACGCGTCATGGATGCTATCCATTGGAGAGCGCCCCAGCGGACGTGGTGGAACAGGTAGACACACAGGACTTAAAATCCTGAGGGGGAAACCCCGTGCGGGTTCG
>CAYVJO010000302.1:0-4402 GCA_964451735.1 uncultured Hyphomicrobiaceae bacterium
TGCTCTTAGTAGCTTGTCAGGTAGGGCTGCTAACTAGGCAAGATGCAGCACAGGCGGTAGAGGCGCTCTGCAAAAGTTCTATTCGCTTGAGCCCCCGCTTGTTAACCTGGTTCAAAGAGCAACTTAATGACTTCTAGGCCCTCACGTAGCGGTGCTGCTATTTGGGGCAATTTAGTCCCTTTCTGTTTCTGGATAGCTGCGCGCGCAGGCAACTACTCAACCCACCATGCCCTCAGATCGCTTAAGGTCATGGAGCTATTGCGATCGCATTCCTGCTAAAGAGAACTTAATCATGCCTTCGTGTCAATGAGCCGTTGACTTACGGGTTGTCAATGATCTCAAAGCGCGATGCGCTATTTTAGGCCCACGCTGCTTCCAGATCGCTCAGGGAAGGCTTGGGCATGATAGGCAACTTTCAAAATCACTGCTTAGAGCGTCGGTTCAGAAACCCAGTTTCTCGATCAGAATACAGAGCATGCCATTTGAACAACTGACGAAGAAACCGGGTTTTAGCACTACTGGGCGATCGCCCTTTGCCTACTGCCCGTACCAGTCTTGTCGCCACTCGGACATCTGGTCGATTTCGACCTGCTGGCTGGCGATGATGGCCTCTGACAACTCCTGAACTTCAGGACGGCTGCTCTTTTCTAGCGCCTCTTGCGCCATAGTCAGCGCCCCCTCATGGTGGGGAATCATGGCGTTGATAAAGCGCAGGTCGTATTCATCATCAGCGGCACCCAGATCCATATTCATCATCATGGCCGACTGCATTTCGGCGCTCATGGGCATCATGTGGCCCATCTCAGCGTGGTACATGACCGGTTCTGCCGGGGCGTCGGGGTACCAGGCTTGCCGCCATGCCTGCATTTCGGCAATTTCGGTTTCCTGAGCCGTAATGATCTCGCTGGCCAGGGTTTGGATTTCAGGCCGGGTGGAGTTTTGTTGGGCATCCTCTGCCATCACCACTGCGCCCTGGTGGTGCATGATCATGGCGTCGATAAAGCGCAGGTCAAAGCTTTCGTCGGCGGGGCCAAGATCCATGCTGCCGTGATCCATGCCGCTATGATCCATCATGCCGCCATCCATCTGGCCCATGCCGCCGTGATCCATCTGGGCGGTTTCGGTGGCTGGCTCGACGGCTGCATCGCGAGCGTTAGTGCAGGCGGGCAGGCCAACCGCAGCGGTGAGGCCGAGTAGGGCGATCGCAGCTAGCTTCATTGTCATTTCAATACCTCTCTCGCTGGCGTGGTGCGCGTTTACCACTACGGCAGTGTGCCACGCAAAAATAAAATCAGGATGAAATCTGAGCTGTTAACGGTATGAAATATAAAATTTGATAATCTCTCTCAATAGCTAGATTTGGTGGTTTCTAGTCTCTCTTTAAGTTAGAGATGACTGGAATGAGCAAGATCTGGTAAAGACTAGAGAAATTAATTATGCCGATTCAAACCCTCCAATTACACAACCTGAATGACGACATGCAGCAGTGCATTCAGAACTGCCTCGATTGCCACAGCATGTGCCTCAACACCCTCACCTACTGCCTGGAGCAGGGCGGCCACCACGTCGAGCCCTCCCACATTCGCCTGATGATGGATTGCGTGGAGAGCTGCCAAACTAGCGCCAACTTTATGCTGCGGGGTTCTGACCTGCACGGGCATTTTTGCGGGGCCTGTGCGGAGGTGTGCGATCGCTGTGCCAAGGACTGCGCCAGCATGGGCGACGATGCCCAAATGCAGGCCTGTGCCGACATGTGCCGCCGCTGTGCCGAAACCTGCCGCCGTATGAGCATGGCCATGACCTAATCAACGCTGGCTTGAGGCTTGTCAACACAACACAGATACAAGCTCAAACAATCTGACAGCTAAGGCGATGAGGGGCATAGTTTTTATGCCCCTCATTTTTATTTCAAGAGATTTCTAGGAAAGAAAATTTCAGCATAAACCAGCAACTATAGCCGCTGTAGCCAATGTAGGGCGGGCACTGCCCACCACTAGGGAAATTGTCATTTAGCGATTGCCTTAATCCTTCCTCCTAAAAAGAGTAATTACTTGCTTCAAAAATCGTTTAGCTCACCCCCTTGACTCTCCAGCGCACTGGAGCCTTCAAGATAGACCCATACCGCATTTAGAGGTTTGCCATGAGCATCACATTCACCGTTCCCAACCTGGCCTGTTCCGCCTGTGTAGATACTGTCACCCAGGCCATTCACGCCGTCGACGCCACGGCCCAGGTCACCGCTGACCCCAAAACCAAGCAGGTCGAGGTCGCAACTGATGCCTCCAAAGCCGCCATTCAGCAGGCCATTGTTGAAGCTGGCTACACCGTTGCTTAACTTCTTAGCGATTTAACCCCCGAGGACAACACCGATGCAAAACCAAATTCTCAAGCTGCGGGGCATGAGCTGTGCCTCTTGCGCTACCAATATCGAAGAGGCGATTCGTGCGGTGCCCGGTGTGGAAGCGTGCAGCGTCAACTTTGGCGCTGAGCAAGCCGCCGTCACCTACGACCCCCACCAGACCAATCTCACCCATATTCAGGCGGCGGTGGATGACGCGGGCTACGGCGCACAGCCGATCAGCGACGACCCCCTGCTTGCTGAAGACGACGCCGAGCGGCGCGAGCGGGCGGCCCGCCACCGCCAACTCACCCGCAAAGTCATCTTCAGCCTGGTCATCGGCGGTGTGCTGATGGTGGGCGGCCTGCCCATGATGACCGGCATCCCCATGCCCTTTATCCCCGCCTGGCTGCACCACCCCTGGCTGCAACTGGTGCTGACCCTGCCAGTGATCGCCTGGGCAGGCAGTCACTTTTTCATCAATGCCTGGAAAGCCTTTCGCCACCGATCCGCCACCATGGATACCCTGGTGGCCGTGGGCACCGGCACTGCCTTTCTCTATTCCCTGTTTCCCACCTTCTATCCCCAGTGGTTTTTGAACCAGGGCCTCAGCCCTGACGTGTACTTTGAGATTACTGCCATCATCATTGCCCTGATTTTGCTGGGCAATCTGCTGGAAAACCGAGCCAAGGGCCAAACCTCCGAGGCGATTCGTAAGCTGATGGGCTTGCAGGCCAAGACCGCCCGCGTGATTCGCGAGGGCCGAGAGTATGACCTCCCCATTGCCGAGGTGGTGCTGGGGGACGTGATTTTGGTGCGCCCTGGGGAGAAAATCCCGGTGGACGGCGAAATTATTGATGGCGCGTCCACCCTCGATGAAGCCATGGTGACCGGCGAAAGCGTGCCCGTGCAAAAGACCGTGGGCGACGAGGTAATTGGCGCAACGCTAAACAAAACCGGCAGCTTTAAGTTTCGCGCTACCCGCGTCGGCAAAGATACGTTCCTGGCGCAGATCGTCACGCTGGTGCAGCAGGCCCAGGGGTCAAAAGCGCCGATTCAACAGCTAGCTGACCGGGTGACGGGCTGGTTTGTGCCAGCGGTGATGGCCGTGGCTATTCTCACCTTTGTGGTCTGGTTCAACGTCATGGGCAACATCAGCATGGCGTTAATCACCACCGTGGGGGTGCTGATTTTGGCCTGCCCCTGCGCCCTGGGGTTGGCTACGCCGACCTCGATTATGGTGGGTACGGGTAAGGGGGCGGAAAACGGCATTTTGGTCAAAGGGGCCGACAGCCTGGAACTGGCCCACAAAATTCAGACCATCGTGCTGGATAAAACGGGCACCATCACCCAGGGCAAGCCCACCGTCACCGACTATGTCACCGTCAACGGCACCGCCAGCGAGCTGCACCTGCTGACGCTGGCGGGAACGCTAGAGCGCAACTCCGAGCATCCCCTGGCGGAAGCGGTGGTGCAGTACGCCCAGGCCCAGGGGGCGACCCTGGCAGACCCCAAAAACTTTGAGGCCGTAGCGGGGAGCGGCGTGCAGCGTTTTGTCGCTGGGCAGCGCGTCCAGATCGGCACCCATCGCTGGATGGCGGAACTCGGCATCGCCACCGATCGCCTGCAAACCCAGTGGGAAGCCCTCGAAGACCAGGGCCGCACCGTGGTGTGGTTGGCGGTGGATGGCCAGGTGGAGGCGATTCTTGCCATTGCCGATGCCGTCAAGCCCTCCTCGGTCGCAGCCATTGCCACCCTGCAACGCATGGGACTAGAGGTGGTGATGCTGACCGGCGACAACCGCCGCACCGCCGAGGCGATCGCCCGTGAGGTCGGCATACGCCGGGTCTTTGCCGAGGTACGCCCCGACCAAAAAGCCGCCCAGGTCGCCAGCCTGCAACGGGAGGGCAAGATCGTGGCGATGGTGGGTGACGGCATCAACGATGCCCCAGCTCTGGCCCAGGCGGATGTGGGCATGGCGATTGGGACAGGAACGGATGTGGCGATCGCCGCCAGCGACATCACCCTGATCTCCGGCGACCTGCACGGCATTGTCACCGCCAT
>CAYVJO010000303.1:0-1149 GCA_964451735.1 uncultured Hyphomicrobiaceae bacterium
GGCGAGAGGCCGAGCGAGCCGATCCATTCCGCCAGATCGCGGGGAATGCCCGTAAAGCCCATCGAAACAGTTAGGAAGGAGGCGCCTGCCAGGATGAACGCGATCATGCAAGAGGTGATCGTTGCGCTCATAAGGCTATGGAAAAAGGAGGTCAGGGTCAGTCCGCCGATTGTGACCGCCAAAAGGATTGAGAGCAGGACGCCAACGGCGGCGGCGTCGGTTGGCGAAGCGACGCCGGTGTAGATGCTGGCGATGACGCCCACGATGATGCCCATGACAGGGAGAAGACGGCCGGATGCCCGAAGTTTCTCGCCAAATGACATCGTAAATCGTTCTGTTGGTATGAGGCCAGGGTTGGCCAAGGCACGGAATGCGACATAGGCGACGAAGATTGCAACGAGCATCAGGCCGGGCAGGATGCCGGCGATGAAGAGACGTGCAATCGACTGTTCTGTGGCGACGCCGTAGACGATGAGAATGATGGAAGGCGGTATCAGAAGGCCGAGCGTGGCTGATCCCGCCAGAGTGCCAAGGACCATGCTCTCCGGATAACCGCGCGATTTCAACTCGGGGATCGACATTTTTCCGATAGTGGCCGCCGTGGCCGCCGATGATCCGCTAACCGCCGCAAAAATCGCGCAGCCCAAGATATTGACATGCAAAAGCCGGCCAGGCCAACGGCTCAGCCAAGGCGCGAGGCCCTGGAAGAGATCACGCGAGAGGTTGGAGCGCAGCAGGATTTCACCCATCAGGATGAAGAGCGGCAATGCGGCCAGAGACCAGGAATTGCTCGCACCCCACAAGGTGGTTGCGAAAACTGCTCCGATCGGTGCGGGCGAAAAAAGCGCCATTGCGACACCGCCCACGATTATCAAAGCGAAGGCAACCCACACGCCGGCTGCAAGGAGAGCGATCAGCACGACAAAAAGTGAGGCTGTGATCAGAATATCCGGCATGTATTTCGCCTATTCGAGCGATTGTGTTTCGACAAGAGACTTGCCTTCGGCAAGGGTACGGATAAAGAGGTCTGCGAAGGCGATCGTAAGAATGGCGAGCCCGGCGGAGACAGGCGTTTGCCCGACCCAAATCGGCAATGAAAGAATTCCTGAGGATTTGTCGCCGAATTTGTAGCTCTCAAGCGTGAGGCTT
>CAYVJO010000303.1:1159-4359 GCA_964451735.1 uncultured Hyphomicrobiaceae bacterium
CTTATCATGTAGAAGGTGGCTGTCCCGCTAATCGCGCCGCACAAAGCAAGGCAAAACAGGTCCGCCGCATAGCGGAAACGATCGCCCAGCATCGAAATGAATAGCGTGACGCGGATGTGCCCACCCCGCGTAAGAGCATAAGCGAGGGCGAGAAATGAGGCTGCAGCGAGCATGAAGCCGGAAACGTCGGCATAGGACGGGATCGTCAGATTGACATCCACCAACCTCAGTCTCGTGATGATATTGAATACAACCTGGAGCGAAACGATGCTGCAAATCCCCAGGATCATGAGCGCTGCAAGCGCCCCGCTAGCAACGTAAAGGCCGTCTAAAAACCTGCGCATGGCTCCCCCTCATGCAACCAGGGCCGCCTGAATGGCGGCCCTTTCTATACCGGCGTTATTTCTGATATGCGGCAAGAATATCCTTGCCTTCCTGGCTAGCTGTTTCTTTCCATTTCTCAAGAATCTGGTCACCGATCTTGCGCAGGCCGGCTATAAGCTCTTCGGAGGGTTCCACGACAGTTATGCCGTTATCGCTAAGCTCTTTCGTTTTCTCCTCAGTCTCCTTCACGCTCAGCTCGGTGCCGCGCTTTTCAGCCGCCTGTGCCGCGCTTTGAATAGCTGCTTTCGTCGCATCGTCCAGCGCCTCATAAGCATCCTTGTTCACGACTACGATATTCTTCGGCACCCATGCGTTGATTGGCGTGTAATATTTGACGAAATCCCATGCCTTGGAATTGGCACCGGTTGTTGGCGAGGTCACCATGGCCTCGACCTGGCCCGTTGTGAAAGCCTGCGGTATGTCCGGCACTTCGACCTGAACGGGAGCTGCGCCAGCAAGATTAGCGAAAAGCTCAAGAGTCGGATTATAGGAACGGAATTTCAGCCCGCGCAGATCATCGACCGTTTTGATTTCGTTCTTGGTGTAAAGCCCTTGCGGCGGCCAGGGGACGGAGTACAGCGCAATAAGATTTTGTTCAGCGAGAAGCTTGTCTATGACTGGCTTCTGGGTCTCCCAAAGTTTTTGAGCATCCTCATAGCTGGTTGCGAGGAAGGGGAGAGAGTCGACCCCGAATGCCGCGTTTTCGTTGGAAATCAGCGACAAAAAGAACTCGCCGATTGGCACCTGCCCACTGCGGACGGCGTTTTTGATTTCGGGATGTTTGAATAGCGAACCGGCTGAGTGAACCGTGATCTTCAGCTTGCCGTCCGTTGCTTTTCCGATATCTTCCGCGAAAACAGAGATGTTCTGTGTATGGAAAGTCGAATCCGGGTATGGCGTCGGCAAATTCCAATCGGCCGCCATGACGGCGGGCGATAAAAGGCCGATAGCGGCGATAGCGGCCACTCCGGCGGCGTTACGAGAAAATTTTTGCAGCATTATGCGGCTCCTATTCGATTTTCAGAAATGAAACAGCGATGTCTCATTGACAATTTGCTCATGTTTTGTCATCTTTTTGCAATTATACATTACTACCGCTTTCGACGCGCTGTAAACTAAAAACAAGCCGTAATTATTAAGGACATTTAGAAATGTGGCAGTTCTGGGTCGATCGCGGAGGAACCTTCACGGACATCGTTGCAAGGATGCCGAATGGCGCTCTGGTGACACGGAAGCTCCTGTCGGAAAATCCGGAACACTATGCTGACGCCGCCATTCAGGGCATTCGCGAGTTGATGGGGCTGGAACCAGGCGCAATCATTCCAGCCGATCGCATCGGCGCCATCAAGATGGGGACGACTGTCGCGACGAACGCGCTGCTTGAGCGGAAAGGCGAGCGCACCCTGCTTCTTATAACCAAGGGCTTCAAGGATCTCCCCCGGATCGGTTATCAGAACCGCCCTCGGCTTTTCGACCTGGACATCCGTCTGCCCGAGATGCTTTTCTCCGCTGTGGAGGAATGCAATGAGCGCATCGATGCGCATGGCGCCGTGCTCATCCCATTCGATCTCGACGCTGCAGCCGAAGCGCTCAAAAAGCGCCACGCCGAGGGATATCGCTGTATCGCAATCGCTTTCGCGCATGGTTATCGTTATCCCGACCATGAGAAAAAGGCAGCCGAACTGGCTCGCGAACTCGGTTATAGCCAAATATCTGCAAGCCATTCCGTCAGTCCACTGATCAAGTTGGTTTCGCGTACAGATACCGCAACCGTTGACGCCTATCTGTCGCCGATCCTGCGCCGTTACGTTGTACAGGTAGCCAGCCAGATCGACCGGCGCGGCGGGACGGGCGCAAAACTGATGTTCATGCAGTCCAATGGCGGTCTGACGGATGCAGCGCTTTTCCAGGGTAAGGACGCGATTTTCTCCGGCCCCGCAGGCGGCGTCGTTGGCATGGCCCGTACGGCCCAGCAGGAAGGCTACGCCAAGGTCATCGGCTTCGATATGGGCGGGACGTCAACCGATGTTACCCATTTCAACGGCGATTATGAGCGATCATTCGAAACCGAGGTGGCAGGCGTGCGGCTTCGTGCGCCGATGATGAACATTCATACCGTGGCCGCAGGTGGCGGTTCAATCATCAGCTTTGAAAACGGCCGACTCCGGGTTGGGCCGGAGTCCGCAGGGGCAAATCCCGGTCCGGCCTGTTACAGACGCGGTGGGCCGCTTACCGTAACCGATTGCAATGTCTTGCTGGGCAAGCTCAGCCCGGCTCATTTTCCAAGCGTATTCGGCCCGCATGCCGACCAGCCGCTCGACGTTGAAATCGTGCGCGCCAAATTCGATGCGCTTGTCGCCGAGGTCGCACAAGCAACAGGTAAGCCACGAATGAGCCGGGAGGAGGCCGCCGAAGGCGCTTTGCGTATCGCAGTCGAAAATATGGCCAATGCCATAAAGAAGATTTCGGTGCAGCGCGGATATGACGTATCCGCCTATGTACTCAACTGTTTCGGCGGGGCAGGGGGACAACATGCCTGTCTCGTCGCCGATGCGCTTGGCATGGAGACGATTTTTCTACACCCCTTCGCCGGCGTGCTGTCCGCTTTCGGGATGGGCCTCGCGGACATTTCGGCTATGCGCGAGCAGCAACTCGATTTACCGCTCAAGACGCGCAGCATGGATGAGCTCAAGCGTATTGTCGAAGTCCTTTACGAGGATGCGCATGAGGACGTCAGGGGGCAGGGCGTCATGGAGAGCGCGATAAGCCAGAGCGTGCGCGTGCTGATCCGGTATGACGGCTCACAACAGGCGCTT
>CAYVJO010000304.1:0-4342 GCA_964451735.1 uncultured Hyphomicrobiaceae bacterium
TCAGGGGCGAACCCTCAACATGGACCCGGAAAAGGCCCGATTCGCACAGGATACGAGCGCGCGGACTTTGGCCGAAATTCTGCCAGGGGCGGATATTTTCTTAGGCTTATCGGCGGGCAATATATTAAAGCCGGGCATGGTGCGCGAGATGGCACCCAGGCCAATTATCATGGCGCTCGCAAATCCAACCCCCGAAATCTCCCCAGAGCTTGCCCGGGAAGCGCGTCCCGATGCATTGATTTGCACCGGGCGGTCCGATTACCCTAACCAGGTCAATAATGTTCTTTGCTTCCCTTACATCTTCCGGGGAGCTTTGGATGTAGGCGCGACGGGCATCAACGAGGCGATGAAGAAAGCGGCGGTTTATGCCATAGCCGAACTCGCTCATGCCGAGGTCTCGGATATCGTTGCTTCAGCCTATGCATCGCATCCGAACTGTTTTGGACCGGATTATCTGATTCCGAAGCCTTTCGACCCGCGCCTGATCGAAAAAATCGCTCCGGCTGTCGCGCGCGCTGCGATGGAAAGCGGCGTGGCCACCCGCCCGATCGCGGATCTGGAAGCCTATCGGGAGCGCATGGCCCGGTTCGTGTATCGCTCTGGTTCGAGTATGAAACCCGTTTTCGATGCCGCAAAAGCCGCACCCAAGCGCATTGCCTATGCTGAGGGCGAGGATGAGCGCGTTTTGCGCGCGGCGCAGGTCGTGGTCGATGAGGGGCTCGGTTTTCCAGTGCTCATCGGACGCGCCGATATTATCAAGCAGCGCATAGAAACCTTCGGACTGCGGCTCAAGCTCAATGAAAATTGCGAGGCGGTCAATATTCTCTCCGATCAACGCTACCGCGATGTCGTGTCAGAATATTACGAACTGACCAAGCGCAAAGGCGTTACATTTGCGATTGCGCGCGAGACGATGCGCACGCGCACCACCGCGATCGGAGCGGTGCTTTTGCGCCGGCGGGATGTGGACGGGCTGCTTTGCGGAGTGACCGGCGCGTATGAGGAGCACCTGCACTATATTCGGAATGTCATCGGTCTGCGTCCCGGCGTGAAGACCCTTGCCGCGATGAACATGCTAATGTTGCCCGGCCGGCAGATTTTCATCTGCGATACGCAAGTGAATTATCGCCCTACAGCGGATCAGATCGCCGAAATCGCTATTCTTGCATCGGAGGAGTTGCGCCGTTTCGGCGTGACGCCGCGCATCGCGCTTCTATCTCACTCCAGTTTCGGCTCGTCTGATTGTCCCGAGGCGCGGCTTATGCGCGACGCCCTTGCCATCTTGGAAGATCGCGCCCCCGGCCTCGAAGCCGAAGGTGAGATGCAAGGCGATGCAGCGCTGTCCGACTCGATATTGGCGGGCGCAATTTCCGGGGCAAGACTCAGCGGCCAGCCTAACATTCTGGTCATGCCGAACATCGACGCCGCCAATATTTCCTACAATCTGTTGAAGGTGGCGGTCGGGAACGGCATCACAGTCGGCCCAATTCTGCTCGGCGCGGCGCTACCGGCACATATCGTGGAGCCGACGGCGAGCGTGCGTCGAATCGTCAATATGACGGCTCTTGCGGTCGTCGATGCTGGGGTGCACCGCATCGAAAATTAGCTCGCGCGCCTGGACGAGGCATTTTGCCAACTTCTACGTAACGAACAGGGTAGAAAACGAACTGCCCCATAAGCTCATGCGTTATCCGCGACCTTTCGCCTAAGCCTAGCGGCTTGAGGCGGACTCCCCGTATTCGTATATGGGGGAAAAGGTTGATATTTCGAGACTATCATAAGCTTACCGCTGCGGAACTTGAGCTTCCTGTGTCACACGGCGTTCGGTTCCGTGTCCTCAGATTATATCGGATGCGGCATGGACTATCTGAAGGCTGGCGATAAGTTTACGACTGGAGGCAAGTGATGGACGCACTGATACTCGCCCGAATTCAGTTTGGGGCCAATATCACTTTTCATATCCTTTTTCCCGCCATTACCATTGCGCTCGGATGGATCCTCTTATTCTTCAAGCTGCGATTTAATGCGACTGGCGATGATAAGTGGATGGACGCTTATCGTCTGTGGGTAAAAATATTCGCCCTGTGTTTCGCGCTTGGCGTCGTTAGCGGCGTCGTTATGTCGTTCCAGTTCGGCACCAACTGGCCCGGCTTCATGGAGCGTGTCGGTAATGTCGCTGGCCCGCTTCTTGCCTACGAAGTGCTGACGGCGTTTTTCCTTGAAGCGACCTTCCTTGGCATCATGCTTTTCGGAACGGGCCGGGTCTCGAACGCCGTTCACACTTTGGCAACCGTACTCGTGGCGGTCGGCACGACGCTCTCGGCTTTCTGGATACTGGTTCTCAACAGCTGGATGCAAACACCGGCTGGTTTCGAGATGATCGACGGGCGCGCGCATGTCACGAGCTGGATGGAGATGATTTTCAACCCGTCCATGCCATACAGGCTGGCGCATATGCTACTGGCGTCAGCTTTGACCTGCGCCTTCCTTATAGCTGGCCTGTCGGCCTATCGCTGGCTGCTGGGCGACAGGGCTCCCAGCGTCATGGCCGCCATGAAAACTGGCGTATACACAGCCGCCGTATTGATCCCAATCCAGATCTATGCAGGCGATATACATGGGCTAAACACGCTCGAACATCAGCCGCAGAAGGTTGCCGCGATGGAAGGCATCTGGGAGACCGAGCGCGGCGCGGCGCTTCGTCTTTTCGCAATCCCGGACGAGGAGGCGCGGACCAACCACTATGAAATCTCGATCCCATCTCTCGCAAGCTGGATCCTAACCCATAGCGCCGATGGGGAAATCAAGGGATTGAATGAGTTTCAGGGCAACCACCCTCCAGTCGCGCCGGTATTCTTCGCGTTCCGGATCATGGTGGGCGTCGGATTATTGATGCTCGCCGTTTCGTGGTTTGCCGTGTGGCGGCTCAGGCGCAATCGGGAGCCGGGACGCTGGCTTGCGCGCGGGTTGGTCGCGATGACATTCTCAGGCTGGGTTGCGACCGTCGCCGGTTGGTACACGACTGAGATTGGACGCCAGCCCTGGCTCGTAAACGGCGTGTTGCGGACGAGCGAAGCCGTGGCACAAAACGTGACCGCTCCGATGATCGGGTTGTCACTCGCTATGTATCTGGCGCTCTACGTGTTTCTGCTCGTCAGCTTCATCATCGCCATTTTCTACATCGCACGACGCGCCGGAGAGACGCCGGGCAACGACCTCGCGAGCAGCGGCGCCTATGCGCCGCAGCCACGCTATGCGAGCTTCCGGGAGGACCGCTAATGTGGAGTTACATTACCAGCCCTGAGGTTCTACCCGTCATTTTCGCCGGGCTGATGGGCTTTTCGATCCTGCTCTATGTCATTCTCGACGGTTACGATCTCGGCGTCGGTATCCTCATGGCCGACGCGGCGCCGCATGAAAAGGACAAGATGATCGCATCCATAGGGCCGTTCTGGGACGCGAATGAAACCTGGCTCGTGATGGGGATCGGGCTACTGCTGGTTGCATTCCCCTTTGCGCATGGCATCATTCTCACCGCGCTCTATTTGCCCGTTGTTGCGATGCTCGGCGGGTTGATCCTTCGCGGCGTGGCGTTCGACTTCCGCGCGAAGGTGAAGATCGAGCAGAAATACCTCTGGGACCGTGCTTTCATCGCCGGTTCGCTGATCACGGCGTTGTCCCAGGGCTTCATGCTCGGCGTCTATATCGTCGGCTTCGAATGGTCGGTTGTGCACACCTTGTTCGGCCTGATCTGCGGCATTTGCCTTGCGGCTGGCTATGCTTTCATCGGTGCGTGCTGGCTGGTCATGAAAACCGAGGGTGACTTGCAGACAAAAGCCATTCGTTGGGGGCGTATTTTCGTCTGGCTTACGGCTGCGGGCCTGGCAGTCATATCGCTTGCAACGCCGTTTGTCAGCGAACGCGTTTTCGAAAAATGGTTCACCTTGCCGTACATGCTGTACCTAGCGCCGATCCCGCTCGCGACGGGCGCGCTCATCATCGGGGTTGAGCGCCTTTTGCGGAAAATGCCTTTACAGGGCGACCGCTACAATTGGCTGCCTTTCGTCGGCGCAGCGGGGGTCTTCATCCTTGGCTTTCTTGGACTGGCCTACAGCTTTTACCCCTACATCATCATGGACCAGATGACGGTGTGGGAAGCGGCGAGCGCGACGGAGTCGCTGATTTTCATCTTCATAGGCGCTTTGTTCGTTTTCCCTTTCATCGTGGCCTATACGATATACGCCTATACAGTTTTCTGGGGTAAAGTTCGCGAATTGACCTATTACTGACGGTCTACAGCCATTCTGCCGCCCTGCCTGCGCTTCTATCGGCGCTTGGGGGG
>CAYVJO010000305.1:0-4338 GCA_964451735.1 uncultured Hyphomicrobiaceae bacterium
TCAGCCAGGTGAGCGGCTCAAGCGAAGCCTCGTGCTCAATGCAGGCGGCGTTCGCCTGAACGCTTCGCTTGCCGGCAATGGCGCGCCAATTGATCAACATTTGCTTTACCGCATTTTTGCCTTGTCGCAGGAAAAGGGAATGAATGCGAACCAGGAAGTCCTGACATCCACCATGCCCTCGCCGACGATTTTCCTTCCGCGCGGCCGCTACCGAATCGAAAGCCAATATGGCTGGCATAACGCCCGTCAGATGCGGGAAGTGGACATCGCGGCAGGGGAAGTCCTCAATGCCGCTTTCGAACACAAGGCAAGCGACGTGAAACTGAAGCTCGTGCCAAGGCCGGGCGGAGAAGCGATCGACCGGGTCAAGTGGACGCTGAAATATAATGGCGGTGGCACCGTCCTGATCTCCCAGGACGCAACCCCGGCACTGATCCTGCAAGCCGGGCAGTACCAAGCCATGGCTCAGCATGAGGCAAAGACCTACACACAGACATTTGAGGCTGTCTCCAACGGCGAGCAAGTCGTGGAAGTTGTGGTGCAATAGCGTTCCAGCCTGCAAAGAGGTGCCCCTCGGCATGAAGGATACCAGCTTTTGATGACGAAGGCTTATTCAAGATTGCTCAATATCGCCTGTCTTTTTCTGGCTGGCCTTGTCATAGCCGCGCCTGTATCGACAAGTGTGGCCGCTAATGAGAACCAAGCCGTTCTCGTTCTCGATCACTCCAGCAGCATGTGGAGCCAGATCGAAGGCGAAGCGAAAATCGGTATTTTGCGAAACACAATCGGCGCCATATTACCTGAAATCGCGGGAAAGCTCGACCTCGGCATGATCGCTTACGGTACGCAAAAATCTCGCGGTTGCGAGACGACGGATCTCTTGAAACCGCTCGGCCCTATCGATCCGGCAAGAGACGCCAAAGCCCTCAATTCGGCCAACCCCAAGGGATCGGCTCCCGTCGCAGCGACGCTCAGCGCGGCAAGTAAGCTCTTCAAAACGCAGACAGGAGCCCGGTCGATAATTCTGGTTACGGATAGCGTGGACGATTGCAAGGCCGACCCGTGCGCCGTAGCCGAGGCGCTGAAATCACAGTCGCCGCAAACCGTGGTCCATGTCGTCGCCTTCAACGAGAAAAGCACGGACACTTTGCAAGACCTGGCTTGCATTTCGGAGCAGACCGGCGGCGTCTTCCAAACAGCACAAACGTCCGGCGAGCTGAACGAGGCGGTGCGAAAAATGCTGGATCTTGCAGAGGCTGGCCTCACGGAGGATCCGGATGGCCGGTCGATGCCGATTACAGCATCAGCTCTCGCGCCGCCCGGTCCCGAGTTGTTTTCATCGGATGAACCGGGCACGCTCGTACTTTCGGCTGTTCTTGCAAAGGAAACGCCCGCTCTGCGCAGTGGCCTCGTCTGGCGGATTTACTCCGGCGAGTTGCAGCAGGACGGCAATTACCGTCTACTGCATCGCTTCCAGGATGCTCGTACGACAGTGACGCTGAAACCGGGCGATTACCTCGTGAACGCCGCTTACGGTCAGGCCAACTTAACCAAACGGGTTACCGTGTGGCCGGAAAAGCGTCAGGAAGACGTATTCAACCTGAATGCTGGCGGTCTTCGTCTTTATGCCACGCTGGCAAAGCAACCGCTATTTTCCGAGCAAGCTTTGACATTCGACGTTCTATCGGAGGAATCGGATCAATTCGGAAACCGCAGGAAGGTGATTTCAGGAGCCAAGCCTGGCGTCGTCTTGCGTTTGAACAGCGGGAATTACCGTGTTGAAAGCACTTATGGGGACGCTAACGCGATAATGGAAGTCGATGTGAAGGTCGAGCCGGGCAAGCTGACCGAAGCCTCGATTGATCACCAGGCGGGTAAAGTGACATTCCGTTTGGTGGAAAAGCCTGGCGGGGAGGCGATGTCGGATGCGATCTGGCAGATCTTCGCCAGTGACGGCCAGTTGGTCAAGCGAAGCGGCGGTGCCTTTCCCTCGCATGTGTTGGCGGCAGGCGGCTATACGGTGCGTGTCGAACATAGCGGACAGGAATTTGCCGCGCGTTTCTCCGTTGACGCAGGAGATAAGAAACAGGTCGAAGTCGTGATGCCTTGAGGCACGAATGCGAGCGCCGCCTGTCCGCTTTTTGCGAAAACGACGTGCGGCTGAGGTCATTTTCTCTGAAGTGCATGACGGCTGAGCGAAAGAAATCGCGATCATGCCAAGGATCAGAGCGCCAATCCAATGTGAACGTTCGCCGGATCGGAATACGGCTTGCTGTTTTATGACTTTCCCGGCGTTGCGACTGAACGTGGCCAGCCGAAACTGTGGATAAACCACGATAGATCCTGCAACGGATAGGACGCGATTTTGGCGGTAAAATTAAGAAATGGCGTTGAACAGGGACAAATCGTCCCGTGCCTTTTCAAAAAGGCCTGCTAATCTGCCGCCAACTTCGGCAAATGGTTATTCCATGCAGAAACACATATCCGTCCGTGGGGCGCGGGAACACAATCTCAAAAATATCTCGCTCGACATACCGCGCGAAAAGCTCGTGGTCATTACCGGGCTATCCGGTTCCGGCAAGTCGAGCCTCGCCTTCGATACGATCTACGCCGAAGGCCAGCGACGCTATGTCGAAAGCCTGTCAGCTTACGCGCGACAGTTTCTGGAAATGATGCAGAAACCGGATGTCGACTCCATCGAGGGCCTGTCGCCGGCTATTTCCATTGAGCAGAAAACCACAAGCCGTAACCCCCGCTCGACGGTCGGCACCGTAACTGAAATCTACGACTATATGCGCCTGCTCTTTGCGCGGGTTGGCGTGCCATACTCACCTGCGACGGGACTGCCTATCGAGAGCCAGACGGTTAGCCAGATGGTGGACCGTATCCTCGATCTGCCGGAGGGAACGCGGCTTTATTTGCTGGCGCCAGTCATTCGTGGCCGCAAGGGCGAATATAAGAAAGAACTCGCTGGATATATGAAGCGAGGCTTTCAGCGTGTGAAGATCGACGGCGTGTTTTACGAAATCGCGCAAGCGCCCGTGCTCGACAAGAAGCTCAAACACGATATCGACGTCGTCGTAGACCGGGTCGTGGTGCGCCCTGATCTGGCGGCGCGGCTCGCCGACAGTCTGGAGACTGCGCTCGAAATCGCAGACGGCTTGGCTATTGCCGAATTTGCCGATAAGGCGCTCAGCGCCAAAGCGATAAAAGGCGCGAATAAATCCAAAAACGAAACGCATGAGCGCATCATCTTCTCGGCGAGGTTCGCCTGCCCTGTCTCGGGCTTCACAATCGACGAGATCGAGCCGCGCCTGTTCTCTTTCAACAATCCGTTTGGGGCCTGCCCAAAATGTGACGGCCTTGGGACCGAGTTGCAATTTGAAGCCGCGCTCGTCGTGCCGGATGCCTCGCTCTCCTTGCGCAAGGGTGCTATCGCTCCCTGGGCGCGCACCGGGAACACCTCTCCCTATTACACGCAAACCCTCGAAGCGCTCGCCACGCATTATAAGGTGTCCATGAACACGCCATGGAGCGAGCTGCCCGAGGCCGTTCAGAACGCCATCCTTTACGGCACGGACAAGGAGCATATCACCTTCGTCTATGACGATGGGATGCGGACTTATCGGAACAAGAAATCCTTCGAGGGCATAATCAACAATATCGAGCGGCGCTGGAAAGAAACAGAAAGCGCCTGGGTGCGTGAGGAACTGGCGCGCTACCAGTCCGATCATCCATGCGAGGCTTGCGGAGGCTACCGGCTCAAACCGCAGGCGCTTGCGGTCAAGATCGACGAATTGCATATCGGTCAGATCTCGCAATTGTCGATCCGCGAGGCGCGGGACTGGTTCGAGATCCTGCCTGAAAAGCTGACCTCAAAGCAAAATGAGATCGCCGTCCGCATCCTGAAAGAAATCCGAGACCGGCTGCGGTTCCTCAACGATGTCGGGCTTGACTATCTCGCCTTGTCGCGCAATTCAGGCACGCTGTCGGGCGGCGAGAGCCAGCGCATCCGTCTCGCCTCGCAAATCGGATCGGGGCTGACCGGCGTGCTTTATGTGCTCGACGAGCCCTCGATCGGGCTGCATCAGCGCGACAATGCGCGTTTGCTCGAAACTCTGAAACACCTAAGGGATCTCGGTAACTCAGTCATTGTCGTCGAGCATGATGAAGACGCCGTCCTTCAGGCCGATTATGTGATCGACATCGGCCCCGGCGCGGGAGTGCATGGCGGAGAAATTATCGCCGAGGGCGTTCCGGAAAAGATCATGGCGTCAGCGAACAGTCTGACCGGCCAGTATTTGAGCGGCGTGCGCCAGGTGCCGGTTCCAAGCATCC
>CAYVJO010000306.1:0-4333 GCA_964451735.1 uncultured Hyphomicrobiaceae bacterium
GTCCGTACACTTACGCCCGGGCTTGGCGTCATCGTGCCTTACATCGAACGTGTCGGCTACAAGATGAACATGATGGAGCAGGTGCTGGACGTGCCCACGCAGGAAGTCATCATGCGCGACAACGCTATCGTCAAGGTCGATGCGGTGGCTTTCTTTCAAGTTCTGGATGCGGCTCAGGCGGCCTATGAGGTGCGCAATCTCGAATTCGCCATGCTCAACCTAATCATGACCAATATCCGCACGGTAATGGGCTCGCTCGATCTAGACGAATCGCTATCCAATCGTAATGAGATCAATGCGCGTCTTCTGCAAATCGTCGATGAGGCCACCAACCCCTGGGGCGTAAAAATAACGCGCATCGAGATCAAGGACATCGCCCCTCCCGCCGATATCGTGGTGTCGATGGGACGGCAGATGAAGGCTGAACGCGAAAAGCGCGCCGCGATACTGGAAGCGGAGGGCAAACGGCAGGCGGCAATCCTTCAGGCCGAGGGTGAAAAGCAGGCCGTCGTCCTAGCCGCGGAGGGGCGGCGGGAAGCGGCGTTTCGTGACGCCGAGGCGCGCGAACGTTCTGCCGAGGCCGAAGCCCGCGCAACCCAATATGTGAGCGACGCCATTTCCAGCGGCAACATTCAGGCGATCAACTACTTTGTCGCCAATAACTATGTGGGCGCTTTGAAAGAGCTGGCGAAATCGCCGAACCAGAAAGTGCTCATGCTTCCAATCGATGCAGCCGGGGTGATCGGCGCAATTGGCGGCATAGCCGAAATCACCCGCGAAGCCTTCGGTGGGGGCGGATCGGCCTCTTCAGGCGGCTCCTCGCAGACCGGGGGCGATGCGGTGAAACCGGCTGTCTCGCTCCCGCGCGTGCCCTCGCCGAGCGGTTCCGTTCCCAAAGTCTGACGAACAAGGTCCCCCCGCATGGATGCGATCCTCAATCTTTTTTCTCTTGAGCCGGGCTGATCCTCGCCGCGATCCTGTTCGTTCTGGACGTGCTCGCCCCCGGTTTCTACATGATCTGGTTCGGGCTTGCGGCTGCCTCGGTCGGGGTTCTTGTGTTTGCCATGCCGATTCGGACGGAATGGCAGGTCATCCTCTTTAGCGCGGCCTCCATTGTTTTCCTGGGAGCCGGGAGGGCTTTATGGAGCGGAAAGAGCGCCGATGTCAGCGACAAGCCTTTGCTGAATAAGCGCGCTGAGCAACTTATTGGACACACTTTTGTGCTCGCGACGCCCATAATCGGGGGGCGTGGCAGGATCATAGCAGGCGACGGTCAATGGAGCGTTCGCGGGCCGGATTTGCCGGAAAGCTCGCTCGTCCGGGTTGTGGGAGCCGAAGGAACGGTGCTTTTGGTCGAGTCCGCACAATAACGTGCGGCAGAGCATTCCCGATCAGCGGGCCATATTCAATAGCAATCGCTCGTTAAGCGCAAAAGGATGCCACAGGCTTCATCGATATCTGGCTCACACAACGCCGATGCGCAGCATATCGTGAATATGGACGATGCCGACGGGCTTACCGTTGTCTACGACGAAAAGCGCCGTGATTTTCGTTTCGTTGATCAGATGAAGTGCCGCGCTGACCAGCGTGTCGGGCGCGATTGTCCTTGGCGATTTCGTCATGATCTCGCCAACTGCCGCGTTAAGCAAATTCGCGCCCATATGCCGGCGCAGATCGCCATCCGTAACGATGCCGGCTAGATCGCCCGCATCGTCGATCACGCCAAGGCAGCCAAAACTTTTCTCCGTCATGATCACGAGCGCCTCGCTCATCGGGCACGAAACAGGGGCGAGCGGCACGTGCTCGCCGCGATGCATGATGTCGGCAGCATATCGGAGATTGGCGCCGAGCTGTCCGCCGGGATGGAAGACCTTGAAATCGGCCGCGCTGAAGCCGCGCGCTTCCAGAAGGGCGATAGCCAGACAGTCGCCCATGGCGAGTTGCATGGCGGTTGATGTGGTTGGAGCAAGGCCGTGAGGACAGGCTTCTTGGGAGACCGGCAGTTTCAGGACGATGTCGGAGGCTTTGCCGAGGGCGCTCGTCTCTCGCGACGTGATGGCGATGAGGGGTACGCGAAAGCGGCGCGAATAGCTCACAATATTGCCAAGCTCGACCGTCTCACCCGACCAGGACATAGCAAGGATCGCGTCTTCGTGCGTGATCATGCCAAGATCTCCATGGCTGGCTTCGCCCGGATGAACAAAAAAAGCGGGTGTGCCTGTCGAGGCGAGCGTTGCCGCAATCTTCTGGCCGATATGACCGCTTTTACCCATGCCCGTCACGATAACCCGGCCGCGCAAACGGCGGATAAGATCGACCGAGGCAATGAAAGCGCCTGCTAAGCCGTTGTCGATCGCATCCCTCAACGCCGAAAGCCCGTTTATTTCCAGGTCCAGCGTGCGGGTTGCTGACATGATGGTGGGAGATGAGGCGCTATCTGGATCGGAAACATCGGTCGAACCCACCAAACGCCCGCTTTGCAGCATAATGTTTTCCCCCAAGATTTTGCCCATAGCGGTGGGTTATGGCGCCAAGGTCTTCTCGCTCAACGCCCGAGAAGCTTCAACACTTCTTGGGCGAAACGAGGACCGAGTTCCTCATGATCCAGTGCAAAAGCGGCATTGGCCACAAGGAAGCCGATTTTCGAGCCGCAGTCGAAACTTCGTCCTGTATATTTATAGGCGAAAAAGCGCTGTGTCTTCATAAGCGTTTTCATGGCGTCCGTGATCTGGATTTCATTGCCTGCGCCGCGCTCCTGGCTGGCGAGAACATCGAAGATTTCCGGCTGGAGGATATATCGCCCCATGATGATGAGGTTGCTGGGCGCAGACTCGACCGGCGGTTTTTCGACCATCGAGTTGATTTGCCAGAGCGGGCCGTCGCCCTGTTGGATATCGACGACGCCATAGTTGGATATCTCGTCGCGGGCAACCTCTTCGACGGCGATCAAATTGATCTTTTCGCCCTTTGCCGACAGCTCGCGATAGACTTGCATCATCTGCGCCATGCAGCTCGGGCCGTCCGTTTTCACCAACACATCGGGGAGAAGCAGGGCGAAAGGCTCACGGCCGACGATGTCGCGCGCGCACCAGACAGCGTGGCCAAGGCCGAGTGGCTCCTGCTGGCGGGTGAAACTGGTCTGGCCCGGGCCGGGGAGGAATTTCTGAAGGTCTTCGAGTGTTTGCAGCTTGTTACGGGATTGAAGCGTATGTTCGAGTTCGAAGGGCCGATCAAAATGATCCTCGATCACGCCTTTATTGCGTCCTGTGACAAAGATCAGATGCTCTGCGCCGCCCTGTCGCGCTTCATCCACGACATGCTGTATCGCGGGACGATCAACAACTGTAAGCATTTCCTTTGGCATCGCCTTGGTCGCAGGAAGGAAACGGGTGCCAAGACCGGCAACGGGGAATACAGCTTTCCGGATTATCTGGTTCATGTCCTCGAATTTTCTATAAAATATTGACTTGCATCTTGTGTTGATCATTAAGTGCCGAAGTTATCGCCGATAGAACATGGCAAGTCCAGAGCCAAATCGGCTCTGTATCGTTTTGTAGAGCGGGATATGTGGGTATAAGCTGAGAAAAATGCTTCAAGGGTGGAAAACATTGTTTGTCTCTGCCAACATTTGCGATTCATGGGCCTGACGGCCTCCCTTGCAAAACCAACTTCAACGGGTACACGCTCTTGCGACGTATGCGATGGCTAGGACCGAACAGGTATAGCAGAACCGTAGCGCCAGGCCGCTGTTTCCGGTCGGCACTGATCGCGATGGCCTTGACCGGCTTGGCATATATGGGCCCTATGCTAGCTAGCGCCGCGCTAGCTGCACAGGATTTCGGCTCGTGGGTGGCTGAACTGCGCAAGGAGGCTGAAGCCGAAGGCGTCTCGCGCGCAACTTTCCAGCGCATCTTCGCTTCGCTCGCGCCCGATTGCAAACTACCCGGCGTTTATTGTCCTGGCGAACGCGAGAAACCTGCTGGCCGCAAGTTAAGCGAGCGGACCGGCTTGCCCGCCTCATGCAACAGGATCACCCAGACGGAGTTCCTTCAACCGGAGAAATATTTCCCCCCGAAATATATCCGCCGTCTCGCCTTGCGCGGCCGCGAGATCCTGGAGCGGCTGGAATTGCAGGGCCCGCAGACTCATCAGCACATCCTTGAAATCGAACGATCTTTCCGTATCTCGCGCCTGTTGTTGATGGGCCTGTGGGGACGTGAGACCGCTTATGGAGAGGCCGCGCTCAACCATAATGGCTTTCGCGCACTGGCCTCCTACGCCTATGCCGGCTATCAGAACCGCCGCGACTGGAGCCGAAAGCAGCTGATTGCCG